>CAZKHU010000048.1:0-21429 GCA_964552725.1 uncultured Syntrophus sp. | reverse complement strand
GCCGGCCTCGGTGCTGCTGAAGCAGGCGGCAAAGATCGCCAAGGGCTCAGGGGATCCGAAACGGGTAAAGGTGGGGGATGTTACCCAGCAGCAGGTGCGCGAGATAGCGGAACTGAAATTGAGCGACCTCAACGCTGTCGATGTAGCGGGCGCCATCCGCATTGTGGCCGGTACGGCGCGATCAATGGGGATTGAAATTATCTAGGCTTTTTATTTGAGGTTTGATCATGTCGAAAAGAGGCAAGAAATATCTGGCGGCGAGGCAGAAGATCGATGCAGCCGGCCGCTATCCTGTGCAGGAAGCGATGGAGCTTGTGGTGGGAGCGACAACCGCAAAATTTGACCAGACCGTCGATGCAGCGATCAGGCTCGGCGTAAATCCGGCGCACGCGGATCAGATGGTCCGGGGTTCGGTTGTTCTTCCCAACGGTTTGGGCAAAAAGGTGCGGGTGCTGGTCTTCGCCAAGGGCGACAAGGAGAAAGAGGCCCTGGACGCCGGCGCCGACTTTGTCGGAGCGGACGATATAGTCGAAAAGATCAAGGGCGGCTGGCTGGATTTCGATCGGGTTATCGCCACGCCTGACATGATGGGCAATGTCGGAAAGCTCGGCAAGATCCTCGGCCCCCGCGGCCTGATGCCTAACCCGAAGGTCGGCACCGTCACTTTTGATGTGGCCAATGCGGTGAGCGAGCTGAAGGCGGGCCGTGTCGAGTTCCGCGTCGAAAAGGCGGGAATTGTCCACTGTCCGGTTGGAAAGGTGTCGTTTGGCGCCGAAAAGCTCAAAGAGAATTTCATGGCCTTGCTGGAGATGGTGCAGAAGCTCAAGCCGGCTTCGAGCAAGGGCATTTATCTGCGCAGCATCTCCCTGTCTTCGGTAATGGGGCCGGGGGTAAAGGTGGATCCGTTATCGGTTCGCAATCTCTGAGCCGGTTTTTTGCGCGGATGATTTTTTAATATTGTGTCTGAGACAGCGGGTACGGGATGTTTAAACGCTTGGGATGGGCCTGCCGAGACATTGGGATGAACGGTTTTTTATTGGACCGGAAAGCATTCTGTATGTTGCTTGCGTTCTCTGACTCTAACAAGGCTTCGTTTTGAAGCGGGGAAGTAAAAAAGGAAGGAGGCTGAATATTGGATCGGGGAACTAAAGAGCAAGTTGCTGCTGAACTGCACGAAAGATTGAAGGATTTCAGGATAGCCGTTTTAGCCGGTTACAGCGGGATGGACGTCGCGAAAATGACGGCGCTGAGGGTGGCGTTGCGCAAGTCGAATGTCGAGTTGCGGGTTGTCAAGAATACGCTTCTGTCCATAGCGTCCCGGGGGACCGAGTTAAGTGTTCTGGAGGGACAGTTTCGCGGCCCTCTGACGGTTGCAATCGCCCACGGCGACGAGGTGGAGGCAACGAAGGCGCTGATCGATTTCGCGAAGAAAAACGAGAAGCTCCAGATAAAGGCCGCAGTCATGGGAGGCAAGGCGCTTACCGCCGGGCAGCTTACGGTTCTGGCCGAATTGCCGAGCCGCGAGGTGCTCTTGGGGCAATTGCTTTCAGTGATGGTCGCCTCCCAGACGTCCCTTGTCCGGGTGCTGAGCGGGGTTCCGCGGAGTTTCGTGCAAGTTCTCAATGCGTATAAAGAAAAAAAGGCATCTGCAAACTAAAAATATTACATACAGGAAGGAATAAGAAAATGGCTAATGAGATTACCAAGGATGATGTCGTAAAGTTCATCGAGGGGATGACGGTTCTGGAGCTTTCCGAGCTTGTCAAGGAACTGGAAGAGAAACTGGGCGTGAGCGCCGCCGCGCCTGTGGCGATGGTTGCCGCAGGGCCCGCCGCAGCCGCAGCCCCCGTTGAGGAGAAAACCGAGTTCGACGCCGTGCTTACCGGATTCGGCGATCAGAAGATTCAGGTTATCAAGGTTGTGCGCGCGATCACCGGTCTGGGACTGAAAGAGGCGAAGGATCTGGTTGAGGCCGTTCCCAAACCGATCAAGGAAGCTGTTTCCAAGGATGAAGCTGCCGATATCAAGAAGAAGATAGAGGAAGTCGGCGGAACGGTGGAAGTGAAGTAATAAAAAAGCAGCAGACGGATGTTCTGATCCGTGCTGGACATACTTGAGCAGTGGGTGGGATTATGAATCCCTGAAAAAACGATTCTCCTGTAAAATCGGAAGGATGAATTGTTTGGGGGTTCATGTCCCATATCGCTATTGGTGAAAAAGAAATCTCTGACGGCTGAGGCCGAAAGGATACTATGGAAGAATTTAGAAAAAACTTTGGCCGTATCAGGAGGATATTGGATATCCCCAACCTGATAGATATTCAGACTGATTCATACCGCAAGTTCCTGCAGGAGGCGATTGACCCGGATAAAAGGGGAAACGTCGGGCTGCAGGCCGCCTTCAGGAGCGTTTTTCCGATCTCCGATTTCAGCGGGAAATGTTCCCTGGAGTTTGTCAGTTATAAAATCGGCGTCCCCCGCTACGACGTGCAGGAGTGCGTTCAGAAGGGCATGACCCTGGCGGCGCCGCTTAAAATAGTCGTCCGGCTTGTCGTTTATGACGTCGAAAGAAATACCGAACCCAAGACCATCCGCGACATCAAGGAACAGGAGATCTATTTCGGCGAGATTCCCCTGATGACCGAAAACGGGACCTTCATCATCAACGGGACGGAAAGGGTTATTGTCAGCCAGTTGCACCGTTCGCCCGGCATCTTTTTCGACAGCGACAAACTGAAAACCCAGTCCACCGGCAAGGTGATGTATTCCTCCCGGGTCATTCCCATCAGAGGGTCATGGCTGGATCTGGAATTTGATTCCAAGGATCTGCTTTATGTCCGCATCGATCGCCGCCGGAAGATGCCGGTGACGATTCTGCTGAAGGCGATGGGGAATTCCACCGAGGCGATCCTGGAGTATTTTTACAATGTTGACCAGGTGCATATCGAGGACGGCAATTTTTTTGTTGCGGTTAACGATTCCCTGCTCGGCTGGAAGGCGCCCTTCGATGTAGTTGCCAAAAGCGGCGAGGTTGTCGTCAAGAAGGGGCGAAAATTTTCCAAGCAACTGATCCACAGGCTGATCGAATCCGGGGAGGTGCGGATACCTTTAAGCGAAGGGGATCTGATCGGCCGCGTTCTTGCCGCCGACGTTCTCGACCGGGAGACCGGCGAGGTGTTCGCCAAGTGCAATGAAGAGTTGAGCGCGGAAGGGTTGAGTCTGCTGCGGGAGGGAAATGTCGATTCGCTGCGGTTCGTCAATATGGGCGAGGACAAGGAAACCTCTTCGATAAGAAACACCCTGCTGATGGATCGGATCGACAGGATTGAAGACGCGATTATCGAGATCTACAGGCGTTTGCGGCCCAGCAATCCTCCGACCCCGGAAACGGCGGCGAAATTTTTCCGCAGCCTGTTTTTTGCGCCGGAAAACTACGATTTGTCCGATGTGGGACGGGCCAAGATGAATTACAAGCTCCATCTCGACACGCCGAAGGATGTTACGGTGCTCCGCAATGACGACATCATGTCCGCGGTCAAGTACCTGATCGATCTGAAGAACGGCGTTCCGGAATGCAGCGTGGACGATATCGATCATCTGGGAAACAGGCGCGTCCGCTCCGTCGGGGAATTGATCGAGAACCAGTACCGGATCGGCCTGGTCCGGATGGAGAGGGCAATCAAGGAAAAGATGACGCTGCAGGACATCGAAACCATGATGCCGCACGACCTCGTGAACGCCAAGCCGGTTTCGGCCATTGTCAATGAATTTTTCGGCAGCAGCCAGCTTTCCCAGTTCATGGATCAAACCAATCCGCTTTCCGAAATCACCCACAAACGGCGGTTGTCCGCTTTGGGGCCGGGGGGGTTGACGCGGGAAAGGGCCGGTTTCGAGGTGCGGGACGTGCATCCCTCCCATTACGGCCGCATTTGCCCGGTGGAGACCCCGGAAGGGCCGAATATCGGGTTGATCGTTTCGCTGAGTACCTTCGCCCGGGTCAACGAGTTCGGTTTTATCGAAACTCCCTACCGGGTAGTGGAAAACGGGAAGGTGTTCGACGAGATAAAGTATCTGACGGCCATCGAAGAGGAAAATCTGGTTATTGCCCAGGCGGACAGGCCGCTTTCCAGCGACGGCCGGTTTACCGAACAGCTTATTCCCGCGCGCCGGGGCCCGGATTTCCTGGCCGTCGTTCCCGAAGAAGTGAGCATGATGGACGTATCGCCCACCCAGTTGGTCAGCGTGGCGGCGACCCTGATTCCCTTTCTGGAGCATGACGACGCCAACCGGGCGCTGATGGGCTCGAACATGCAGCGGCAGGCGGTTCCGTTGATGGCGCCGGAGGTGCCGATTGTCGGAACGGGGATGGAGCTGTACGTTGCCCGTGATTCGGGCGCGGTCGTGGCGGCGCGCCGGGACGGCGTTGTGGAAAGCGTCGATGCCGCCCGGATAGTGGTTAAAAGCAGCAACCCGGAAAAGAACAGCCTGGACACCGGGGTGGATATCTACAACCTGATCAAATATAAACGCTCCAACCAGGATACGTGTTTCAATCAGAAGCCCATTGTCAACAAGGGACAAAAGGTCCGCAAGGGGGAAATCATCGCCGATGGCCCCGCTACCGACAAGGGGGAGCTGGCGCTGGGAAGGAACGTCATGGTGGCCTTCATGTCCTGGGGCGGCTACAACTATGAAGACTCCATCCTGGTTTCCGAAAGGATAGTCAAGGACGACATCTTTACGTCGATCCATATAGAAGAATTTGAGGTCATGGCGCGGGACACCAAGCTGGGGAAAGAGGAAATTACCCGCGATATCCCGAATCTCGGCGAAGACGTCATGAAGAATCTCGACGACAGCGGGATTGTCAGCATGGGGGTGGCGGTGAAACCCGGCGACATCCTGGTCGGCAAGATTACCCCGAAAGGGGAGACGCAGCTTTCCGCCGAGGAAAAGCTGCTGCGCGCCATATTCGGGGAAAAGGCCAGCGACGTCCGCGACACCTCTCTGCGGGTTCCTCCCGGGGTCGAGGGCACGGTAATCGACGCCAAGATATTTTCCCGGAAAGGGACCGAGCGGGACAGCCGTTCCAGATATATAGAGGCAGAGGCGATCGATCAGATCAAAAAGGATCGGGATGAGGAGCTCCAGATCATTGCCGAAGGCGTCAAAAACCAGATATTCGATCTGCTGATCGGCAAAAAAACTGCCGAAAAGGTTATGGATACGAAGAAAAAGCGCACCCTTCTCAAAAAGGGAGAAACCATTTCCGGGGAGATCGTCGGAAAAACCGATATTGAAACGTGGCGGGAGGTGACGCTGGAGGGCGCCGAGGAGACGGAAAAGCAGATCGGCATCCTTTACGACAATCTTGCCCGGAAAAAAGAATTCGTCAATGAGTACTTTGACGGGAAAATTGAAAAGCTCACCGCCGGCGATGAACTGCCGCCGGGGGTAATAAAGCTCGTGAAGGTGTATGTGGCCATAAAGCGGAAGCTCTCCGTCGGGGACAAGATGGCCGGCCGTCACGGAAACAAGGGCGTTCTTTCAAGGATACTGCCCGAAGAAGACATGCCTTACCTGGCAGACGGCACGCCGGTGGATATCGTTCTGAATCCGCTGGGCGTTCCCTCCCGCATGAATGTGGGGCAGATTCTGGAGACGCATCTGGGGCTTGCCGCCAAGGGCATGGGAGAGAAGATCAATCTGCTGCTGCAGGAGAATCGCGGGATTGAGCAGATCAAGAAGGAGATGAAGAAAATTTACTCTTCCCCGCAGTTTGACGCTTTTCTGAAAAAGGCAGAGGACAGCGAGATCATTGAATTCGCCCGCCGTCTCAAGAGGGGCGTACTGGTTGCGACCCCCGTTTTTGACGGGGCGGATGAAACGGATATAAACAGGATGCTGAAGGCTGCCGATTTACCCGAGTCCGGCCAGACGGTGCTGTATGACGGCAGAACCGGCGAGCCTTTCAGCCAGAAAATAACCGTCGGCATTATTTACATGCTGAAACTGCACCATCTGGTTGACAACAAGATTCATGCGCGGTCGATCGGGCCGTATTCGCTGGTTACCCAGCAGCCCCTGGGCGGAAAGGCTCAGTTCGGCGGGCAGAGACTCGGCGAGATGGAGGTATGGGCGATCGAGGCTTACGGGGCGGCCTATACGCTTCAGGAGTTTCTTACCGTAAAGTCCGATGATGTCGCCGGCAGAACCCGTATTTATGAAGCGATAGTCAAGGGCGAGCATACATTCGAACCAGGTCTGCCCGAGTCTTTCAACGTCCTTGTCAAAGAGTTGCAGAGTCTTTGTCTGGATGTTGATCTGATAGAAGAAAAATAGCTTAAGCTTCAGGATCCGCTCAGGCGTTCCGCCTGGGAATGATGCCGCAGGGGTTTTTGCGGCGCCCGTAACTTTGGCTTATTTAGGAGATATAATCCGTGGAAGACGTTTTTAGTTATTTTGAAAAACCTAAAGATCCGGTCAGGTTTAATGCGATCAAGATATCCATTGCCTCTCCGGAGCAGATAGTTTCCTGGTCGCGGGGCGAGGTCAAGAAGCCCGAGACCATCAACTACAGGACCTTCAAGCCGGAGCGGGATGGTCTCTTCTGCGCGAAGATATTTGGCCCGGTGAAGGATTATGAGTGCCTTTGCGGGCGCTACAAAAGGATGAAGCATCGCGGCGTGGTCTGTGAAAAATGCGGCGTGGAGGTCACGCAGTCCAAGGTGCGCCGGGAAAGAATGGGCCACATCACGCTGGCGACGCCGGTTGCCCATATCTGGTTTTTGAAAAGTTTGCCGAGCCGCATCGGCAATGTCCTCGATCTTACATTGAAGGATCTGGAAAGGGTTCTGTATTTCGAGGCCTGGATTGTTCTCGATCCGAAAAAGACCCCTCTGGCCAAACAGGATATCCTGACTGACGAAGAGTTGAGCGATTTGCGGGAGCAGTATGGCTATGACTCCTTTGAGGTAGGCATCGGCGCCGAGGCGATCAGGATCCTTCTGCAGCAGGTCGATCTCGATCTTCTCGTTGAAGGGTTGCGCACGGAACTCAAGACCTCCGTTTCCGAAACAAAGAAGAAAAAGTGCGTGAAAAGGTTGAAGATTGCCGAGGCGCTCAGGAAATCAGGAAACAAGCCCGAGTGGATGGTGTTGACGGTTCTGCCCGTCCTTCCCCCGGATCTGCGTCCGCTGGTGCCGCTGGACGGAGGCCGCTTCGCCACCTCTGATTTAAACGATCTCTATCGACGGGTTATCAACAGAAACAACCGGCTGAAGCGCCTTATGGAGCTCAATGCCCCGGAGATTATTGTCCGCAACGAAAAGAGGATGCTGCAGGAAGCGGTTGACGTTCTGTTCGACAACGGCAGACGCGGGCGGGCGATTACCGGCACCAACAAGCGGCCGCTCCGTTCCCTGTCCGACATGCTCAAGGGCAAGCAGGGGAGATTCAGGCAAAACCTCCTCGGCAAGCGGGTGGATTATTCCGGACGTTCCGTCATTACCGTTGGCCCGAACCTGAGGCTGCATCAGTGCGGTCTTCCCAAGAAGATGGCGCTGGAACTCTTCAAGCCGTTCATTTACCGGCGCCTGCAGGAAAAGGGCTTTGTCACGACGGTGAAGAGCGCGAAGAAGATGGTGGAGAAGGAGGGCGCCGAGGTCTGGGACGCCCTCGATGAGGTGGTGCGCGAATATCCGGTAATGTTAAACCGTGCCCCTACCCTCCACCGCCTGGGCATCCAGGCGTTTGAACCGATCCTGATCGAAGGGAAGGCGATCCAGCTTCATCCGCTGGTCTGTACCGCGTTCAACGCCGATTTCGACGGCGATCAGATGGCGGTTCACGTGCCCCTTTCCGTAGAGGCGCAGACCGAGGCGCGGGTTCTGATGATGTCCACCAACAATATTCTTTCTCCGGCCAACGGCATGCCGATAATCATCCCCAGTCAGGATATCGTTCTGGGCATCTATTTTCTCACGAGAATGCGCAGTGGTGTGCCGGGAGAGGGGATGAAATTTGCCGATCCCGCCGAGGTTCGTTCCGCGCTCGACGCCGGCGTTGTCGATCTGCAGGCGAAAATAACCGTCAGAATAGACGGGGAGCTCAAGGAAACTACCGTCGGCAGGGTTGTCCTTTACGAAGTTGTCCCGGAAACAATCTCGTTTGACGCCATCAACAAGGTAATGAACAAAAAGGAACTGGCGAATCTGATCAACAACTGCTACCGCGCCAATGGTGTAAAGACTACCGTTCTGCTGGCCGACAGGCTGAAGGATATCGGATTTAAATACGCTACAATCTCCGGCGTCTCGATAGCCATTCATAACATGGTTGTCCCCGGGCACAAGAAGAAGATCGTCGACAAGGCGGATGGCGATGTTCTGGGAATCCAGAAACAGTACATGGATGGCTTGATTACCTACGGCGAGCGATATAACAAGGTAATCGACATCTGGGCGCAGGCTACCGAGAAGATTGCCGAGGAGATGCTGGGCGGGATTACAACGGAAGAGCGGACCGGCGCCGACGGTAAAAAGACCAGGGTGGAAAGCTTCAATCCCATTCACATGATGGCTGATTCAGGGGCCAGAGGCAGCGCCGTTCAGATACGTCAGCTTGCCGGCATGCGCGGGCTTATGGCCAAACCGTCCGGGGAAATTATCGAAACCCCGATCAGGGCCAATTTCCGGGAAGGGCTTACCGTCCTTGAATATTTTATCTCCACTCACGGCGCCCGCAAGGGTTTGGCCGATACGGCCCTCAAGACGGCCAATTCGGGATACCTTACCCGTCGTCTTGTCGATGTAGCGCAGGATTCCATAATCTCGGAACATGACTGCGGGACGATCGACGGTCTCGATGTCATGGCGCTTATGGAAGGCGGCGAAATAATCGAAACTGCCGGGGAGAGGGTGCTGGGAAGGGTTGTGCTGGAGGACGTCCGCGATCCGTTTACCGGCGATATTCTGGTGGAGGCCAACCAGCCGATTGACGAAGCGCTTGCCAAAAAGATCGACGATGCCGGAATCGAGAAGATAAAGATCAGGTCGGTGCTTTCCTGCAAATCCAGGCATGGCGTCTGCGCCATGTGTTACGGCCGGGATCTGGCTCATGGCCATCTCGTCAACATCGGGGAGGCCGTCGGAATAATTGCCGCCCAGTCGATTGGGGAGCCGGGCACACAGTTGACCATGAGAACATTCCATATCGGCGGCACCGCCAAGTTTGAGGAGCACTCCACCCTCGAGGCAAGACATGACGGGGTTATCAAGTTTGTCAACATCACTACCGTTCGCAGGCCGACCGGCGAACTGGCCGTTATGAACCGCAATGCCGAGGTGCACGTTCTCGATGAAAAGGGCAGGGGGAGAGGGAAATACACCGTTCCTTACGGCGCCTACATAAAAGTGGAAGATGGAAGCCGGGTTTCCGGTCCGACGGACCAGAAAAAGGGCGATCTGATTGCCGAGTGGGATCCTTTTTCGATTCCCATCCTTGCCGAGGTGGACGGGGTGGTCAAGTTTGGGGACATAATCGAAGGCAAGACCATGCAGGAGCAGGTTGATGAGGTAACCGGCCTTTCGCGGAAGATTATTGTCGAGTTCAAGGGAACGGACATGCGTCCGCGGGTCTCGATCAAGGACAGCAAGAACAGAACCGCCAAAGTTCCCGGTACCGATGCCGTTGCCCGGCATCTGCTGTCGCTGGGGGCCAACATTGTCGTCTCCGAAGGAGATATGGTCAAGGCCGGGGATATTCTGGCGAAGATCCCGCGCGAGACGACGAAAACCAAGGATATAACGGGTGGTCTCCCCAGGGTAGCCGAGCTTTTCGAAGCAAGAAAGCCGAAGGATTACGCGGTTATCAGCGAGATAGACGGCGTGGTGTCCTACGGCAAGGATTCCAAGGGCAAGCGGAAGGTGATCGTTACCCCTAGCACGGATGAGGAAAAGGAATACCTGATCCCCAAGGGGAAGCATGTGAGCGTCCAGGAGGGAGACAGGGTTGTGGCCGGGGAACCCCTGATGGACGGAGTAAACAATCCCCATGATCTGTTGACGATAAAAGGCGAAAAGGCGCTTGCGCGCTACCTCGTCGATCAGGTGCAGGAGGTTTACAGACTGCAGGGCGTGAAGATAAACGACAAGCATCTCGAGGTGATAGTCCGCCAGATGCTGCGCCGGGTCATGATAAAGAATCCCGGCGACACCTCCTTTATCGCCGATGAGCAGGTGGATCGTCTCCGTTTTGCGGAAGAAAACGAAAGGGTTGTCGCTGCGGGCGGAGCGCCGGCCCAGGGCGAACCGATTCTAATGGGAATAACAAAGGCGTCTCTGACTACGCAGAGTTTCATATCCGCGGCGTCCTTCCAGGAGACCACGCGTGTTTTGACGGAGGCGTCCATTGCCGGCAAGACCGACTATCTGCTGGGATTGAAGGAAAACGTGATAATGGGCAGACTGGTTCCCTCCGGGACAGGTCTTCCCATGTACAGGAAATTGGGAATAAAAACGGAAGCCGGCGCCCCTTTGTCGATTCCGGAAGACCATTTCGATGATTTAGAGGCGGCGGAAGAGCAGGGCTAAAAATTACAGAGAAAATGCTTGACAACGACTGGTCAAGTTGATATTCAGTCGCTCTTTTACGGGTTCGGATAAATAAAGGGCGGGAGTTGGATTAGGAGGGTTAATGCCGACAATAAATCAATTAGTTCGAAAAGGGCGGTCAAAGATCGGCAGAAAAGCGACGACGCCCGCCTTGGTTGGGTCTCCGCAGCGCAGAGGGGTCTGTGTCAGGGTTTACACCTCTACGCCGAAGAAGCCGAACTCGGCTCTAAGAAAGGTTGCCAGGGTTCGCCTTACAAGCGGGTACGAGGTGACTTCATATATCCCGGGGGTGGGACATAACCTTCAGGAGCATTCAGTTGTCCTGGTGCGGGGCGGGCGCGTGAAGGATCTGCCGGGGGTGCGTTACCATATCATAAGAGGAACGCTGGATGCGGTCGGGGTTCAGGACAGGAAACAGGGAAGATCTAAATACGGCGCCAAGAGGCCGAGTTAAGCGGAGATAGAGGTTATGCCGAGGAGAAGAGAAGTTGCGAAAAGGGAGATACTCCCGGATCCAAAATACAATAACCAGCTTGTCGCCAAATTTGTGAACAATTTGCTCAAGTGTGGCAAGAAAAGCACTGCCGAGTCCATTCTGTACGGGGCTTTCGACATAATAGAGAATAAAATGAAAGATACCGCGCCGGTGGATATTTTCGAAAAGGCCGTCAGCAATGTAAAGCCGATCATCGAGGTCAAGTCCAGGCGCGTTGGCGGTTCCACCTATCAGGTGCCGACGGAGGTCAACCCTTCGCGCCGGGTGGCTCTGGGAATAAGGTGGCTTATATCCAACGCCAAGGAGCGTTCGGAAAAGACGATGAGGGAAAAGCTGGCCGGCGAGCTGATTGACGCGGCGAATAATCGCGGGGGGGCCATTAAAAAGCGGGAGGCTGTTCACAAGATGGCCGAGGCAAACAAGGCCTTTGCCCATTACAGATTTTAAGCGGTTCTGCTTGAGGGATGTTCAGTAAAGTATATTGTAGATTGAAAAACAAACGAACTTTTCAATGTTTTAAGGAGGTCTGAGATGGCTAAAAAGAAATTTGAGAGGACAAAGCCGCATTTGAACATCGGCACGATTGGCCATGTCGATCATGGCAAGACGACCTTAACGGCCGCGATCACAAAGCACCTGGCCTCCAAAGGGTATGCTGAATATCGGCCGTTCGATTCCATCGACAACGCGCCGGAAGAAAAAGAACGCGGGGTGACAATCAACATTTCCCACGTGGAATACCAGACGGATAAACGGCACTACGCGCACGTCGACTGCCCGGGGCATGCCGACTATATCAAAAACATGATTTCCGGCGCCGCCCACATGGATGGCACGATTCTGGTCGTTGCCGCGTCCGACGGGCCGATGCCGCAGACAAGAGAGCATATTCTGCTTGCCCGTCAGGTGCAGGTGCCCTCGATAGTTGTCTATATGAACAAGTGCGATCTCGTCGACGATCCCGAACTTCTCGATCTCGTCGAACTGGAGTTGAGGGAGCTGCTCAACGCCTATGATTTTCCCGGCGACGATATTCCGATCATCCGCGGTTCCGCGCTGAAGGCCCTGGAGGCCGATGATCCCAAGTCAGAGGATGCAAAATCCATCTGGGCGCTCATGGAAGCTGTTGACAATTACATTCCCGAGCCGGTCCGGGATCTCGACAAGCCGTTCCTCATGCCTGTCGGCGATGTTTTCACCATTTCCGGACGCGGGACCGTTGTTACCGGCCGTGTTGACAGGGGGATAGTGCACACCGGCGACGAAGTGGAGATAATCGGCATCAGGCCGACATTCAAGACCGTCTGCACGGGGGTTGAGATGTTCCGCAAGACGCTGGACGAAGGGCGGGCCGGCGACGATGTCGGCATACTTCTCAGAGGTACGAAGCGCGAGGAAGTTGAGCGAGGGCAGGTTGTCGCCAAGCCGGGTTCGATCACCCCCCACACGAAGTTCAAGGCGCAGGTCTACGTCCTTACCAAGGAAGAAGGCGGCAGGCATACGCCGTTCTTTACCGGATACAGACCGCAGTTTTATTTCCGTACAACCGATGTGACCGGTGTTGCCACCCTTCCCGAGGGCATTGAAATGGTGATGCCGGGAGATAACGTCGAGATGAATGTTGAGCTCATTACTCCGATTGCCATGGAAGAGCAGCTCCGCTTCGCCATCCGTGAAGGCGGCAGGACTGTCGGCGCCGGTGTTGTCAGCAAAATCGTGGAATAAAAATATACTGAAGTTGACGGGACTTGAATTAAACTATGAAAGATCAGAAGATTAGGATTCGCCTTAAGGCGTATGATTACAAGCTGCTTGACCGTTCCGCTGACGATATCGTGGAGACGGCCAGGAAGACCGGTGCGCGGGTAGGCGGTCCGATTCCGCTGCCTACGGAGATCAACAAGTACTGTGTCAACAGGTCTCCGCATGTGGATAAGAAATCGCGCGAACAGTTCGAAATCAGAACTCATAAAAGGCTCATAGACATAGTGGAGCCGACGCAGGCGACAGTCGATGCCCTGATGAAGCTTGATTTGTCTTCAGGAGTCGATGTCGAGATCAAATTATAAATACGCCGGAAGGATAAAGCGGTCTTTTAGAAGGCGTTAAAGTCGCTTATTGAGTGTGGGTATGACAAAGGGATTGATTGGTAGAAAATTGGGCATGACCGAGGTGTTTTCCGAGGAGGGCGTCTTCGTGCCAGTCACTGTCATCGAGGTTGAACCATCGGTTGTCGTTCAGAAAAAGACCTTGAAAAAAGACGGTTATGAGGCGCTGCAGCTTGGCTATGGCAGAGTCAGTCAGCGCAAGCTCACCAAACCGCTTCAGGGTCACCAGAAAAAAGCCGACAAGGGTTTTTTCCGGATCCTTCGGGAGTTTGAGGGGAGCACCGATGGTTACGAGCTGGGGCAGGAGATCGGTTTGGACGTCTTTTCCCCCGGAGATTTTGTTGACGTAGTCGGCACGACAAAAGGCAAGGGGTTTGCAGGGGTCATCAAACGTCATGGTTTTGGCGGCGGCCGGGCAACTCATGGGTCGATGTTTCATCGCGCCCCCGGTTCCATCGGCGCCAGCGCCGATCCGGCAAGGGTTTTCAAGGGAACAAAACTTCCCGGCCATATGGGAACGGACAGAAAGACCGTCCAGAATTTGCAGGTCTGGGCAGTCAGGCCGGAGCTCAACGCGCTGCTTGTAAAGGGAGCTGTCCCCGGCTGCAAGAAGGGGTTTGTTCTTGTCAAGCAGGCAATCAAGAAAGCAACAGAAGATAAATAAAGGCTCTTCAGGTGGGAAAATGCCAATAGCAGGTGTTTACGATATAGAAAATAAGAAGGTGTCTGATATTCAGCTCAACGATATGGTATTTGGCGCGCCGGTAAATGAGGACGTGATCTATCAGGTTGTGCGGATGCAGATGGCCGCGGGACGAAGCGGAACTGCCTGCACGAAGGGCAGGAGCGAAATAAGCGGCGGCGGGAAGAAGCCCTGGAAGCAGAAGGGTACAGGCCGGGCCCGCGCCGGTCACTCTCGTTCCCCCATCTGGAGAGGCGGCGGCACGGTTTTCGGGCCCAAGCCCCGCAGCTACGCATTCAAGGTGCCCAAGAAGGTCCGCAGGCTTGCCCTTGTTTCCGCGTTGAGCATGAAATTCAAGGAAGACCGGATGACGATCCTGCGCGATTTTCCGATGGAAGAGATCAAAACCAAGAAATTCAAGGAGGTTATGGATCTCTTCGGTTTTAAGAAGGCGCTGATAGTAATAGATGTTGACCGGCCGGTTTTATTGAAATCATCGCGCAATATCAAAGACATAAAAATGATCCGTTCAGAAGGGGTCAATGTTTACGATCTGTTAAAGTACGACCACGTTGTCTTTCTTGAGCCTGCGGTAAATAAAATTGAGGGGGTATTGACGGCGTAATGGAACTTTACAGGGTCATTAAAAAGATGCTGCTGACGGAAAAAGGCACTATCCTGCGCGAGCAGTCCAACCAGTATAACTTTGAAGTCAATCCCAGGGCCAACAAGATTGAAGTGAAAAAGGCCGTCGAGAAGATTTTCAAGGTTAATGTGCTGGCGGTGCGGGTAATTAACGTGCATGGAAAGTTGAAAAGGGTAGGGAAGGTGATGGGGAAGAGAAGCGACTGGAAGAAGGCAGTCGTAACCCTCGCTCCGGACAACAGAATTGAATCCATTCAGTAGGCAGTTGGGAATTGCCGATTATTGCCGCAGAGCGGGACTGGTCGCGAATTGCCTTTTTGATTTTATTTAAATATAAGGAAACAGGCGGATGGGAATAAGAAAATATAAGCCGACATCACCGGGAAGAAGATTTCAGACTTGTTCCGACTTTGCGGAGATTACCAAAGACACTCCGGAAGGCCGTTTGTTGAGACCTTTGAAAAAGAGCGGCGGGCGGAACAATAACGGTCGGATAACCGGCCGCTATATCGGAGGCGGTCATAAAAGGCGCTATCGATTGGTCGATTTCACCAGAATCAAGGACGAGATTGATGCCCGCGTAGCCTCTATAGAATATGACCCGAACAGATCATCGAGAATAGCGCTTCTCAATTATGCCGATGGAGAGAAACGCTATATTATCGCGCCTGCCAAGCTGTCTGTCGGCGATACGGTGGTAAGCGGCTTGAATGCCGATATCAAGCCGGGCAACGCGGTTCCGCTGAAGAACATTCCCCTGGGAACCCTGATCCATAATATTGAGCTGAAGGTGGGCAAGGGCGCCCAGCTTGTCCGTTCGGCCGGCGCGTACGGTCAGTTGATGGCAAAAGAAAACAGCTACGCCCTGGTAAGGCTGCCCTCCGGGGAAGTCCGGAAGATTTTCGAAGAGTGCAGGGCTACAATCGGGCAGGTCGGCAACCTCGAACATGAGAACATCAGCCTCGGCAAGGCCGGCAGAAAAAGATGGCTGGGGAAATCGCCGCATGTCAGAGGTGTCGTTATGAATCCCGTCGATCATCCGATGGGCGGCGGCGAAGGCAGGTCTTCCGGCGGCAGGCACCCCTGTACCCCCTGGGGGATACCCACGAAGGGCCACAAGACGCGGACAAACAAAAGAACTGATAAATATATCGTGAAAAGAAGAGGTTAGGCGTGGCACGTTCAATCAAAAAGGGTCCTTTTATCGACAACAGCCTTCTTGAAAAAGTCAGAAGGCAGGATACTGACGGCAACAAGGCTGTTATCAAGACTTGGTCCCGCCGTTCGACCATCACACCGGAATTGATTGGACAGACTTTTGCCATTCATAACGGTAAGAAATTCATTCCCGTATTTGTGACGGAAAATATGGTTGGTCATAAATTGGGCGAGTTTTCACCGACAAGGACTTTTTACAGTCATGCCGGCGATCGCAAGACCAAACTGCGCAAATAGTTAAAATAGTTTGGCTTTAATCGATACTTTATATTGCAGCAAGTTGGAGTGCGAAATGCAAGCAAAAGCAGTTGCAAAATACATCAGGATGTCGCCCCAAAAGGTGCGGCTGGTTGCCGATTTGATCAGGGGCAAGCGGGTGGAGGATGCGAAACAGGTTCTCCAGTTTACGACCAAATATGCGGCGGAACCCGTACAGAAGGTTCTGCTGTCGGCGCTCGCGAACGCAAAGCAGAATCCCAATATTGATGAACACATACTTTATGTGAGAGAAATATTCGTTGATCAGGGGCCATCTTTGAAAAGATGGAGGGCGCGTGCGCAGGGTCGTGCGGCTTCGATTAAAAAGCGTACCAGCCATATAACCGTGGTCCTGGATGAGCAGTAAATCTTTGAGGAGGTGAGAGTTTGGGGCAGAAGGTAAACCCAATTGGGCTGAGGCTGGGCGGAATTAAAACTTGGAAATCTCAGTGGTATTCGGAGAAGGACTTCTCGCGGTTGCTGCACGAAGATCTGAAGGTTCGCAAATTCCTCAAGGAAAAGCTTTATGCCGCCGGCATTTCGAAAATTGAAATCGAAAGAGCCGCAGGCAAGGTTAAAGTAAATATCTATGCTGCCCGTCCCGGGATAATTATCGGGAAAAAGGGCGCTGAAATAGAGAAACTCAAGAAGGATGTCGAGGCAATCACTGCCAATGAGGTAATCGTCAACATCCTGGAAGTGCGCAAGCCGGAAGCTGACGCGCAGCTTGTTGCCGAAAGCGTGGCTCAGCAGCTCGAAAGAAGGATCGCCTTTCGGCGGGCGATGAAGAAGTCCGTGACCACAGCCATGAAGTTCGGCGCCAAGGGAATCCGCATAAATTGCGCGGGGCGCCTGGCCGGGGCGGAAATGGCCAGATCCGAATGGTACAGGGAAGGGCGGGTGCCGCTTCATACATTGAGGGCGGATATTGACTGCGGTTTTGCAGAAGCTCTCACCGCCTATGGCAAAATTGGCGTCAAGGTGCTGATCTTTCATGGCGAGGTTTTGCCGGGCAGGGTTGAAAACAAGTAATTGCCTTATATTACTGTAATTCATCCGGATGGTCCTGAATATATTTTTAATCAAGGGTTTTTAAAGCCAAACGGCAGCGCAGCGTCAGGACAGAAACAGAGGCGAGGGATTTAAAAATGTTAATGCCTAAAAGGGTTAAATATAGGAAAATACAAAGAGGCCGAATGAGCGGCACGTCCACCCGGGGGAACTATATTGCCTTTGGAGAGTATGGTCTGCAGGCAACCGAGTGCGGGTGGCTGACGGCAAAACAGATCGAGGCGGCCCGAATTGCCATGACCAGGCACATCAAGCGGGGCGGAAAAATCTGGATAAGAATTTTTCCCCATAAGTCGATTACAAGGAAGCCCGCTGAAACAAGAATGGGAAAAGGCAAGGGTGCTCCTGAAGACTGGGTGGCGGTTATTAAGCCGGGCGTTGTTCTGTACGAGATCGAGGGCGTTGAAAAAGAAATTGCCGCGGAGGCATTCTTGTTGGCGGCTCATAAGCTGCCGATAAGAACAAAGTTTCTTTCGAGGGATATTTCCAATGAAGATTAAGGACATAAGGGATCTGGGCGTTGATGAGTTGAAGCAGAAAAATCGAGAGCTTGCCGAGGAATTTTTTAATTTGCGAATGCGTCATACCTCCGGACAGCTGGAATCGCCGGCGTTGCTTGGCCACGTTCGCAGGGATATTGCGCGCGTCAAGACAGTGCTGGCCGAAAAGGAGGCAAAGTAGTGGAAGAAAGAGGCAAAAAGACTACTATCGAGGGAGTCGTAGTCAGCAACAAGATGGACAAGACCATTGTCGTCCGTGTGGAAAGGCTGGTTAAACATCCCATATTCCATAAATATATCAAGAGATTTGTCAAATATAAGGCCCATGATGAAAGCAATGGCTGTCAGATAGGGGACAAGGTGATGATTGCCGAATCCCGGCCCTTGAGCAAGGAAAAGCGTTGGCGGATGGTGCAGATAGTTGAGAAAGCAAAGTAGAATAATATAACTCAAAATTCGGTGGAACCCGGGGATCAAGGCTGGCAGTAATTAGGGTTTTTACCAGGCGGAGTGTTCATAATGATACAGATGCAGACGGTTCTAAACGTAGCCGATAATTCGGGCGCCCGGAAGGTTACATGTATAAAGGTCTTGGGTGGTTCCAAAAGGCGCTATGCGAGTCTGGGCGATGTCATCGTAGTTGCCGTTCAGGAAGCGCTGCCCAATTCCAAGGTGAAAAAAGGCGACGTGTTGAAGGCAGTTGTGGTGCGTACGGTGAAAGAGGTGAGGCGGCCGGATGGTTCATACCTGAAGTTCGATGACAATTCCGCCGTTCTTGTCTCCAATCAGATGGAGCCGGTCGGGACAAGAATATTCGGGCCGGTGGCTCGCGAACTCAGGGCAAAGCAATTCATGAAAATTATTTCGCTGGCGCCTGAGGTGCTGTAGTTTCAGGCGGGGCAAATCGAGACTGGGGATCAGGCAATGCAGATAAAGAGGCTCAAAAAGGGAGACACGGTTAAGGTGATCTCCGGTAAGGAAAAGGGAAAAACCGGGAAGATCCAGAGTGTTATTGTCGATAAGGAACGCGTCGTAGTCGAAAAGATCAACCTGATCAAAAAGCATCAGAAGCCGGATGCCAAAGGCAAGGGCGGCATCGTGGAAAAAGAGGGGCCGCTGCACATCTCCAATGTTATGTATCTTTGCAGCAAATGCGGCGTTGGGGTCAGGATTAGATATAAATTTCTTGACGATGGGAAAAAGGTGCGCGTCTGCGCCAAGTGTCAGGAGATACTTGAAGCATAGGTTGGTGAGAAATGGCAAGACTCAAAGATTTTTACATGAATGAGGCAGTAAAGGAGCTTACCGCGGCTAACTCTTACAAGAATGCCATGGAGGTTCCGAAGATCGTCAAGATAGTCGTAAATATGGGTTTGGGCGAGGCAATCCAAAATGTCAAGATACTTGACAACGCTGTAGCCGAGCTGACGGCAATTACCGGTCAGAAGCCGATAATAACGAAGGCGCGAAAATCCATAGCCACCTTCAAGCTCCGCCAGGGGATGCCGATCGGCTGCTGTGTAACCCTGCGCAGAGAGAGGATGTATGAGTTCTTCGACAGACTGGTCAATGTAGCTTTGCCCCGTGTTCGTGATTTTCGCGGAATTCCGACCAAATCTTTTGACGGCAGGGGGAATTTTTCCCTTGGCTTGAAAGAGCAGATAATATTCCCCGAGATCGACTATGACAAGATTGACAAGATCAGGGGTATGAACATTGCGATAGTGACTACGGCAAAAACGGATGATGAGGCAAGACAGCTTCTCAAACTGATGGGGATGCCGTTTAAAAATTAAGTCAAGTTTAGGTTCTCCGGAGGGAACGTGGCAAAGAAATCCTTAATGGTGAAAGCCAAAAGTGAAAAGAAATTTTCGGTCCGAGACTATAACCGGTGTCCGATATGCGGCAGGCCCAGGGCATATTACCGTAAATTCGACATGTGCCGAATCTGCCTGCGGAAGATGGCGCTTAACGGCGAGATCCCGGGTGTAATTAAATCAAGCTGGTAGAAAAGGAGTAGAACTATGGGGATGACCGACCCTATCGCGGATATGCTCACGAGAATAAGGAACGCCAACCGGGTTCATTTCAAGAGCGTGGATGTAATGAACTCGAAGATAAACCTTAACGTGGCCAAGGTTTTAAAAAAGAGCGGATACATAGTCGGGTATGACGTTAAAACCGATCCGCTCAAGCGGGAAACGTTGCGTATTTATTTGAAATATCAGGGAGCAAAAGGGCTGGTTTTGATGGACATCCAGCGGATAAGCAAACCTGGCCGAAGGGTTTATGTTAAAAGCGGGAAACTTGCTCCGGTGCTGAACGGATACGGTATCTCCATCCTCACAACCTCCCGGGGCGTAATGACGGACAAGGAAGCCCGGGACTTGGGCATAGGCGGAGAACTGGTCTGCAATGTCTGGTGAGCAGTCTTTTTAACCCTTGATAATTTACAGATTCTTCAAGAAAAGTAGAGGGAAGAGATGTCGAGAATAGGAAAAATGCCGGTTCAGATTCCCAAAGGCGTGAAGATAACCCGGGATAATGAACTTCTTGCAGTCGAGGGGCCGAAAGGGAAGCTGACATATCAGGTTCCCGGCCTGATTGATCTGGTGTTGGGCGAGCAGACTCTGGAAGTAAAGAGAAGATCCGATCAGCGGCAGGACAGATCGCTGCATGGTCTGGTAAGAACCCTGATCGCCAACATGGTGAGCGGGGTGAGCGTCGGATTTCAAAGAGGTCTGGAGATTTCCGGCGTCGGTTATCGCGCTGAAGTGACAGGCAATGTTCTTAAATTGATTGTCGGCTATTCGGCCCCGGTCGAATACGCTATCCCGGAAGGTATTGACATCAAGGTGGAAAAGCTGGTAGGCATCACGGTTTCCGGGATCGACAAGCAGCAGGTGGGAAAGGTTGCATCGGAGATCAGAGGCATTAAAAAACCTGAACCGTATAAGGGCAAGGGGATAAAGTACACAGGCGAAGAGATCAAGCGCAAGGTCGGCAAGTCCGCGGCCAAATAATCTTCAGCGAATAGTGGAGATTACATTGGCGCATACCGAAAAGAGGTAGGAAATTGGCTAACAAGAAAATAGAAAAAGTAAGGGACAAGAGGAAATTGAGGGTCAGAAAAAAGGTTGCGGGGAGTCAGGCAAGACCGCGCCTCTGCGTATTCAGATCTGCATCCCACATATACGTTCAGGCGATTGACGACGTTTCCGGCAGGACCATCGCCGCGGCTTCCTCACTTGCGAAGGAATTGAGCGGCCAGGGAAAGAGTCTCAAGAAAACAGAGATGGCCAAATCCGTGGGGATGCTTGTCGCCAGGAGGCTCCAGGAAATCGGGGTTGCCGATGCAGTTTTTGATCGCGGTCGTTTTCTCTATCATGGCAGGGTCAAGTCGCTGGCGGATGGGGCGAGGGAAGCCGGACTGAATTTTTAATAAAAACTTAATCATTAAAAGTGGGAAATGACAATATGGAAGATTTGGAACTGCTCGACAGGGTTATAACCATCAACAGAACAGCGAAGGTTGTCAAAGGCGGGAGACGTTTTCGGTTCAGCGCGGTTGTTGTCGTAGGCGACGGCAAGGGTTCGATAGGCGCTGGTCTGGGGAAGGCTCATGAAGTGCCGGAGGCAATCAGGAAGGGAATGGAGCAGGCCAAAAAGTCAATGGTAAAGGTCGCCGTTGAAAATAAAACAATTCCCTACAGCGTAGTCGGTCATTACGGTGCAGGCAAGGTTCTTCTCAGACCCGCGTCGGAAGGAACCGGGCTGATCGCCGGCGGGGCTGTGCGCGCCGTGCTGGAGGTTGCGGGCGTTCACAACATACTTACAAA
>CAZKHU010000047.1:0-21842 GCA_964552725.1 uncultured Syntrophus sp. | reverse complement strand
GTGTACGAAGGGCGCGGTTTGGCCCTTACCCTGCTCAGTTTTTGGGAAGAGCGCCGTGGAACCGGACGGGCAAAAAAGACAGATTGAGGTCGCGCTCCGGAGGAGCAAGTTGCTGGATATTGAGGTCGAATATGGCAGGACATACTATGCTCGGAAAAAATAGCCGGGACCGCGTTGCGCTGGCCGTTCGGATCGCGATCATCGCCGCTGCGGCTATCCTTTGGGAAATGCTCGCCCGGAACAATACGCGGATCGCCTGAAATATCTCGGGAATGATGAGTTCCCGGCGGAGATGCTCTGTACGACGGCGAAATACGCGAAAGAAAATCCGGAGAACTGCCAGAAGGTGATAAACGCGGTGATGAAGGGGCAGGAGTGGATCCAGAAGCATACCGACGCCGGGATTGTCGATATGTCTTTTGTGAAGAAGTTTGGGAAGTAGTTCCGACGAGGTCGAAGGCGAGAAGCTGGGCAGGGAGCAGGTGAGGACCTCCATCGCCCATCCGGCCGGGCGCTTCGGGCCGCGCGCCTCAATGATCGTGGTCGTGCCGGTGATGCGTATCCGGCCAGTGGGCATGGTCGTGGACCTCGGCGGGGTGTCTGTGCTCGTGAACGTGATTCCCCGGGGCTGCGTCACCGTGCGGGTGCTGATGATGGATCTCCTGATGGTCATGAGCATGGATGTGGGTCATGGCCTCATGCCTGTGCCGGTGATCGTGCCTCTCCTCGATCATGAGCCGGAAACCCGCGATCATGAGGCCCGTGGCGGGAAACATGACCCAGCCGATCCATTCCCGCAACAGGACGAGCGAGGTGACGGCGCCGACAAAAGGGGCCAGGCTGAAAAAGAGGCCGGTCCGGAAGGAGCCGAGGCCTTCCAGTGCCCTGATGAAGAAGACGAGGCTGACGCCGTAGCTGAAGGCCCCCAGGAGCAGGGCGAAAAGGACGCTGCCGTTTAAGGGAATTGTCGCGCCCGTCAGATAGGCCAGGAAGAGCGAGACCGTGCCGGCGATCAGCCCCTTGAACAGGGCGATCTGGATCGGATCCCGTGCCGAGATATGCCGGGTCAGATTGTTGTCCACGCCCCAGCAGACCATGGCCAGGAGGATGAGCAGCGGTCCCGCCAGGTTGAACTGCCCCTCGCCCGGGTTCCAGGCCAGGCAGACGCCCGCCAGGGTCATGGAGGCCAGAGCCCACCAGAGGCGCTTTCCTGCGTTTTCCTTGAACAGCAGGACGGCGATGAGGGCCGTGGCGACCCCTTCGAGGTTGAGCAGCAGCGAGGCGGCAAAGCCCGAGGTCAGGGTCAGGCCGAACATCAGGCTGATGGGCGCCGCGACCCCGCCGGAAAGGACGGCCCCGGCCAGCCAGGGGAGATCCCGCCTTTCCAGCGAGGCACGCTCTTCGCTTGGCCCTCTCTTCAGGAGCTTGCCGACAAGGGAAAAGGCCCAAAGGCCCAGAAAGGAACCGAGGTAAAGGAGGCCTGCCAAGACCACCGGCGGGATGTCGGCCGCCAGGAGCTTGGCCAGGGGCGGGCTCACGCCGAAGAACGCGGCGGAGATGAAGATGTAAAGCAGCGGCTGTCTGTGCGTATCAAAATTCATCTTGCGACCGGTTTCTGCTGGATCACAGCAGTACTATGCAGATGTGCATTGCGTGCCAAGAGAATCGCGCCGATCACCCCGGCGACAAGGAGGCCGAGATCCTGGGGCACCCCGAGGAGAAACGCGGCCTGGGACCCCACCAGACACCAGAGGATCGGAACGATGAACACGCTGCGCGGATAGGGCCTCTTCAGGAACGCAAGCAGACCGATCGTGAAGACCGTGGTGGGGCAGGGAAGCCCGAAGGTGGGCATGGCCGGGCAGCGATGCCCGGCGAGCCATGACCATGCCGGATAAAGGAGCAGGGCAACTGCCGACACTTCATATCACAGTAACTGGAAATTGGGGATCAGTAAAAAAGATTTTGTAAACCCGCATCTGAAGGAATGCCGATTATCCGTGACAGGCTGGCAGCTCAGGGATTGGAGACCGGAGGCATTTTTCAGCGGTACAACATCACCAACGAGGAAGATCTGAAGCAGGCCGCCCAGCGGCTCGATACCCACCTGCCATCTGCCCACCCAATGGATGTCATAGATCGGCAGAAATAGTTGTATTAAAGTGAATATTGTGTAATATGACCCGAAATAAAAGATCATTATCGTATTTTAAACCGGCAAAAATATCGGCAAATGGAGGGAGCAACATGCGATCGCAAATCCACCAAATGACGCCACTCCTGCCCGAAGAGGCGGACGATCTTCAAGACCTGCCCTGGGGTGATCCAAAAATCCGCTGCCCTCGGCACCCGGCAGCATCCCGGGACGCTCAACACGCTTCGGGAGCTGGCCCGGAGAAACGCTGAATACAAGTCCGCCTTTCTCAGGCCGATGCTCCTCTCCGGAATGATCTGGACGGCAGGGGAAATCTGTCCAATGAAGGGCTGATTTCTTTTTGCCGCTTCTTCCTGGAGGCCTGTCTCGACCAGGTGGAATACATGGGGGGCCTGCTGCGATTGGAAGAGCTGGTTGAACGCATCCGGCGATACATTGAACTCCGCAGCTCAGGAATGATCCCCGGCCCCCCAGGGGAGAAGGCATTGAGGAATGAATCGGCCCGAATGCTCCAGGAGGTATTGGTGAAGGGTGAAGCGGCCCGGGGAGCGGTCATCGCGGCGTCAGGATTGAAAGAACGGACGGGGAGAACACTTCTGGGCCAGCTCATCATCGAGGGGTTGCTCGTTTCGGATACACCGAAAGGCGACGTTCGTCTGGGGTTCCCGATTCATGCCGCGGGCTGGTTTTTTCCGGATATCTATCCCACCTTAAGAGGTGCGGCTGGTCAAAGCGAATATGCTTTACATCGAAAAAGAGGGAATTTCCCAGCGGGGGTTGAATACGCTCAAAAGGCTGGCCGCCTTCAGAAACCCGGAGTTTTACAAGGCCCAGGCGATGCGCCTGCCGACCTATGACAAGCCGCGGGTCATTTCATGCTCGGATGAAACCCCGGAATACCTGTGCCTGCCCAGGGGGTGCGGAGCGGACGTCGAGGCCACGCTCGACGAAGCCGGCGTAAGGGCTGCATGGTCGGATCATGCCTGTTCGGGAAGGTGCATCCACATCACATTCAAGGGGAACCTGAGAGAGGAGCAGAACCCTGCGGCAGAAGAAATGCTGAAACACAACATCGGCGTTCTTTCAGCAACCACGGCCTTCGGCAAAACGGTCATCGCTGCGAAGCTGATCGCCGAACGAAAAGTCAGCACCCTGATCTTGACGCACCGACGACAGTTACTCACCCAATGGACTACAAGGATGATCGAGTTTCTGGATATCGACGAAGCCTTGCCCTTCTTGGAGAAAAAAAGGGGGCGCAGAAGAAAGCAAAGTCTGATTGGCCAGATCGGAGGGGGCAAGTCCCGCCCGAGCGGCATCATTGACGTGGCGATCATGCAGTCTTTGAACAGCAGCGATGAGGTCAAGGCGTTGATCAAGAATTACGGCATGGTGATCGTCGATGAATGTCATCATGTACCGGCATTCAGCTTCGAGCAGATCCTCAAGGGTATCCACGCAAAATACGTCTATGGCTTAACAGCCACTCCGACGCGTCAGGACGGCCACCATCCGATCATCTTTATGCATTGCGGGCCGATCCGTTACCGAGTGGACGCCAGAAAGCAGGCGGAGAAGAGACCCTTCGACCATTATGTCATTCCTCGACTGACGAATTTCCGGGCTCCGCTGGAAGATGAAGGGAAGGACCCGTCGATCCAGCGACTCTACGCCGCCATCGCCTTGAACGAACCGAGAAATCAGCGGATTGTCGAGGACGTGGTCCGTTGCTTCCAAAGCGGCGGCAATGCCCTGGTGCTTACCGAGAGAACCGCCCATGTGGCCTTGCTGGCCGCGAAGTTGCGAGAACAGATCCCCGACGTGATTGCGCTGACCGGCGGCAAAGGGGCGAAAGAAGCCCGTGAAGCGTTGGCAAAGGTTTCCGAAGCGCCTGCCGACAGGCCGCTGACGCTGATTGCGACCGGGAGATATATCGGCGAGGGATTCGACGAGCCCCGCCTGGATACACTTTTTCTGGCCATGCCCATCTCCTGGAAAGGAACGCTCCAACAATACGCGGGCCGGCTTCACCGGCTCTATGAAGGCAAGCGGGAGGTCCGGGTCTATGACTACATTGACGTCCACGTCCCCATGCTGGAGAAGATGTACCACAAGCGGCTGGCCGGATACGCTGCAATCGGATACAAGGCGAGGGCGGAAATCGTTTCCGGTGGATCGATAGACATTATTTTCGATAACACAACATTCCTGTCGGTTTACCAAAATGATCTCGTGACTGTGGCTCGGGAGATCCTGATTGTTAGCCCCTTTCTTACAAAAAGGCGAGTGTCGCAGGCGCTTCCCTTCCTGGTCGCTGCGCGGGGACGTGATGTCAAGGTGGTTGTCGTTACAAGACCGGCATCCGATTTTTGGGAGAAGGACCGGACATCTCTGGAAGAAACACTGTCCCTCTTCCACGCCGCAGGTGTCAATGTAGTGTTCAAATCGAACATTCATCAGAAATTTGCGATCTTCGATCAGAAGATCGTTTGGTATGGGAGCATCAACCTCTTAAGCTTCGGCCGTTCGGAAGAGAGTATTATGCGCCTCGATAATCCTGGTATCGCCGACGAACTACTCGGCAGCATTCAGAAGTGAAACTCCCCTGCTTAAGAAATCCATCCGATGCGGAGAATAACGATCATATTATCCGCAAAATGTGCGGAGATTATGCTTGCCTCTGCGGAGAATATGCGGCATAATGCCCTCCAAGGGTATTGAAAATCATGGACTACATCTACCAGAGAAAAGAATGGCCTAAGATGACCTGGGCTGCCGAGCGGCTGGCCGGGCCCCTGGCCAATGTCCGTCATCGGCAGGGGCGCCTCATCGGGCGGATGGAGGGATTGGGCTTTTCGCTCCGCAACGAGGCGGTGCTCCAGACGCTGACCGAGGATGTGCTCAAGTCCAATGAGATCGAAGGCGAAAAGCTGGACCGGGACCAGGTGCGGTCCTCCATTGCCCGGAGGCTGGGGCTCGACGTCGGAGGCCTCGTGGCGGTGGACCGGCATGTCGAGGGGGTGGTGGAGATGATGCTCGATGCCACTGGGCATTATGCCGATCCCTTGACTGAAGAGCGGCTCTTTGCCTGGCACGCGGCCCTCTTTCACACGGGCCGCAGCGGGATGACCAGGATCGCGGTCGGCCGCTGGCGTGACGTTCAATCCGAGCCCATGCAGGTGGTGTCCGGGCCGATCGGCAGGGAGAAGGTCCATTACCAGGCTCCTGAGGCTCAGCGGGTCCCTGGGGAGATGGGTGCTTTCTTGAAGTGGTTTAACGCGTCCCCGGCGACCGATCCGGTCATGGCGGCAGGCCTTGCTCATCTTTGGTATGTGACGATCCATCCTTTTGAGGACGGCAATGGCCGGATTGCCCGGGCGATTGCCGATATGGCCCTGGCGCGCTCGGAGAACAGCCACCAGCGTTTTTATAGCATGTCGGCGCAAATTCGCTTGGAGCGGAACGCCTATTACGATGTGCTGGAAAGTACCCAACAAGGCGGCCTGGACATCACGCCTTGGCTGGAATGGTTCCTGGGTTGTCTGGATCGCGCCATCGAAGGCGCGGAAGGTGTCCTGGCCAGTACCTTCCGCAAGGCCCACTTCTGGGAGTCTCAAGCCAGGAAACCCTTCAATGAGCGGCAGCGGCTGGTCCTCAATCGGCTCTTCGATGGTTTCGATGGCAAGCTGACCTCTTCCAAATGGGCCAAACTCGCCAAATGCTCGCAGGATACGGCTTTCCGAGATATTGACTATCTGGTGAAGCGTGGGGTTCTGGCGAAGGAGCCGGGCGGAGGGCGAAGCACGAGTTATGCACTGGCAATTCATCTGTAAAAGTTAGGATCTTCCCGGACATTCAGCCAGTCTTCGGGATGATGTTTACGCTGCCTCGTTTTCTGTTAACTGTTCTTTGACAATCTTGCCAGCCTCAATGGTTTCAATGGGTCGGCGACCCATATTGCGATAACCGCGATGGGGACGCTCCAGAAGGCCATCCAAGCCCCGCTCCTGAAAGGCTCGTTTGTACTCGTAAAACTGGCTCCGGGAGATCCCATGGTGCCGGCAGGCTTCCGAAACGTTTCGAAGCCTTGCCGCTGCCCCATCCGCCTGTCCGGGGGCGGCGGCGTCCCTCATGGCCGAAAGCGGAACGTCCCAGCCAGCATTTCCTCGTCGATGGCGTCAAGGGTCTCTTTGAAAAGAGTCGCTACAAGAATGAAACCGGTTATCTAAGGCCGGATAAGCAGATGTTGGTTGACTTGATTGTGACCAAGCCATGTCTCGATAAGGCCCTGGCGTTTGCCGACCAGTTGTTCCTGGCCCTGGAAGATCGTGGCTATCCGGTGGTTCTCGAACCAAGGGGACTGAATTTTTACCGGGCGGCAGTGGATGAGCATGATGTGCCGGCGAAGACGCACGAGGATCGATACTCCAATCATCTCTGGTCCCCTTGCCGCTGCACAGTGGTGTATGTCGGGACTGTGGCGATCGGGTTGACGATCGTTGTCCTGGCGTGGCGGTCGCCGGAGGAAAGATAATCCCTTGGATGCTCATGAGACGATCGCGTGCAGATGGGGCGAGGGATAGAAGAGGTGGTACAAAAACGTCGGCAAGATGTCATGCATGCCGACGATTATTGACCAGAGTGCCATCACCAATCAGGGCTGTCCCGGCGGCGTGGCTTTTACGCTCAGCAAGTAGACCTGATACCAATAAAAGAACGCCTCGGGATTGGTTTTCTTGAGTTTGTTGAGCCTGGTATCCAGAGGTGCTTCAATTGTCCAGTTGCTCACCTGCTCGGCATTGTCAAAGTGAACGAAGCTCTTTCCCCCGGTTTCAATCAGTTTTGCCAAGTAGGCCGCGCGGGCTGCATAGGCGATGGCTTTCTCAATATGGTAGCTTTCGGAAAAGATATAGGCCTTGATTTGCGACACCCCGTTTTGCAGGGCGGCAAAGTCGCCTTGGCCTGCCTTTCCCCGCGTGGCTAGGCAAAGCGCGGTTTGCCCAATATCCTTCAACACGGTGTCCGTGTCGCTGGGCAGGTTGCGGTATTTCATTTCCGTCAGCGCAATCTTTTTAAAGGTATGGCCGACGGCCGCGACATCTCGGATCTCCGCAAACAGATTTCCAATATCGTACAGCTGTTTGATGATTTCCATGGTCGCGCTGAAGCCGCCCTTGCGGTAGGGAATCCCCGTGGTATTCGGTGCAAAAGCGGTCAGTTTGTCGCCGAGAATATCTTCTAAGCTGGGAAGGCTGGCCTGAACAGGCGTTCCGTCTTGTCTGGTAAAGGGCGTACAAATATCCGTTGACACAATGGTTTGGTACGGTGAGTCTTCCAGGAGAATATCGAGCAGGATATTGTCTTCGGAGAGATTCGATTGATGCACGGGCTTATAAAAGAATTTGTAATGACGTTTTTCGATGCTGGAAGAGGTGCTCCTCCGTTTTTCCTCAAATCTGGTGAAGCCTTTCGTCTCGATAAATGTGGGAAAGAGCGCGTCAAAGTCCGCCTCTCCCGGGACGATGATGTCCAGGTCAATGGAGAATCGCCTGGGCTGCCTCTGCAACAGCATGACGGCGGTGCCGCCTTTAAAGATAAAGGGCAGGCCCGATTCTACCAGTCCCTCCAGAAGCAGCAGGGCGCGAATGACCTTTTCGATCAGAATCTTGTCGGCCTTCCGGTTCTCGGCGGAGACCTTCTGAATCCATTCGGGATGTAACGAGTCTTTTGCGATCATATCCAATTACCGGCACTATTCATTGATTTTTGCCGCTTATTTGATTCAATATCTTTTGCAACTCTTCTTTTTTATTCCTTCTTTTTGCATAACGGAGCAACCGGTCCGTGTTCACGGTATATTTCCCCAGCGCGCTTTCAAAGATATTGAGCAGTTCATGGCCCTGCAAAAAAAAGAAGATCTCCGAGTCGGCAACGATATCCACAAGAATCTTCTCGATGGTCGGGAGGGTTGCGGCATCCGCCTCCTGAAGGGGTGCTTCGCTGACCAGGGATTTGACAATTACCGCATCCCTACTGGCCAGGACGAAATTTTCCATAATGTTCTGCGGCGGGTCTTGAAAAGTGTTTGGATGAGTCTCTTTGACAAAATGGAAAACGGCATCGACGGCTTCGCGTTCCGCCTCGACCAACAGAAAATCATAGACGGCCACATGCTGAAAAAACTCTTTCAATGCAGATGTATGCCAGCAGCAGAAGGTGATCAGGGGAAACTGCTTTTTTAACCGGGCAGAAATAGTCTGCTGTTTTTTCGTCAGGCCGGGCAAAAAGCAATCCGCCTGACCCAGTGCATACATCCCGCGGCCGATTCTTTTTAATGAACCCTGCCGGACCAGCTCGTAAATCCGCCAGTTGATGGTTGCCCTTTTGATGTCGGGATCCGTTTTTGCGAAGAAATCGGACACATCGTTGGTGGTAAACGATTCCCGATCTTGAAAGTGTTGGGATAGTGTGTCTTTATCTTTATTAAGCCTCATGATGCCAATATACAAATTATCGGCAAATTGTCAAGTTATTTGCCGATAATTTGATTACTCGCAAGCACGAGCCCGACAGATGAACAGACAAGCTATCGAAATATGCATGTATTGATGCAGTTGCTCTGCTGTATCAAATTCCCTATACCGTCACGGAAAGAATACGCTCTGTATCCAGTCGAAATCAAGCGGTTTCTTCAAGGGCGACGTTTAACTGATATCAGGTAGTTATGAATGACCTATTTAGAATGCTGGTTCCACAAGCTAAATTATTAACTTGCTAAAATAATTTAATAATTGGCGGAAGTGCATGGGAATCGAACCCACCTGGGAGGGTACTAGCCCCCCACACCGGATTTGAAGTCCGGGAAGCCCACCAGCGACCTAAGCACTTCCACGGCGGCTTATAACACACCTTTTCTCTTATGAAAAGTCAAGATTGCTGATAACCGGGATTGGCGGTCATCAGCAGCGAGTTGTCGAGGAGTTGAACCGTTACGAATTCACCGGCTTTGGCCTCGGTGATTTCGGGAGGCATGGTGATAAGGCCGTTGGCCCGGACCATCGATGTCAGGATTCCCGAACCCTGCTCGCCGGTTGTTCTGGCTGAGTATCCGGCGGCAGTTTGCTCGACAAGCGCGCGAATGAAATAACGTTTGCCCGGCCTTTTGCTTATATCGCCGATTAAACGCGCCTGGATTGTTTTCCGGAAGATATTTTTGTGCCCCATCATCTTGAGGATGGCGGGACGGGCGAATTGCTCGAAAGAAACCATTGAGGAGACGGGGTTCCCGGGAAGACCGATGGCCGGGACATCTTCAAGGGCGCCGAAGGCAAGCGGTTTTCCCGGCTTCATCGCGACCTGCCAGAATTCCATCCGGTTTCCCTCCTGTTTCATGACATCCTTGACGAGATCGAAATCGCCGACGGAGACGCCCCCGGACGAAAGAATCAGGTCGGCCCGCATCGCGGCGCGGAATTTTTCGATTAGATCCTCGCGCTGATCCCGGGCGATACCCATCTGCATGGGGATGGCTCCGCATTCCAGGACAAGGGCGGCAAGCGAATAACTGTTGGAAGCGATGATTTTCAGGGACGCCGGTTCGTCAATGTCAGCGAGTTCATCGCCTGACGAGACGATCGCAATCAGCGGCTTCTGATGCGCCAGGATAAAAGAACGGCCCAGCGATGCCAGCATCCCGATATGGGCGGGCGTGATGATCTCGCCTCTTGAAATCACCTTGTCGCCGAGTTTCACATCCTCGCCGGCAGAGCGTATATCCCTGCCGACCTGGGCGCTTGCGAATATTGCAACCCGGTCATTTTCCTTTTTAGTGTCTTCCACCGGGACTACCGCGTCAGCTCCCTCGGGGATAAAGGCCCCGGTCATGATTCTGGCGGCCTGCCCCCTGCCGATCGTTTTTTGCGACACCGATCCGGCGGGAAGCTCCTCGATAACCGTCAGCATAACGGGTTTTTTTTCCGACGCGCCAACGGTGTCCACGGAGCGCACCGCATAGCCGTCCATTGCCGAATTGTCCTTCGGCGGGATGTTCCGTCCGGAATGGATATCCTCGCCGATTACCCTGCCCAGGGCGGAAAGGATGTTTATTTTTTCCGTTCCCAGGGGAGAAACGGAGGCTAAAATGTTCTTCAGGGCGTCTTCAACGCTGATCATTTTTCCACTTCCTCGATAATTTTGCGGAACGATACCCCACATGCTCATTCTTTGTCAATGCAAAGCGGCGGTTCTGCCAACAGGCGCGGCCGTTTTGTCGCTTGAATAATAGTCCGAAATAATATACTGACCTTGCCACCCGGATTACAAAAGCGACGCAGTTGGCAAAGGGCAGGGAAGATGGGGGATACCTTTTCAGGGAAGGGTTGTGCGTAAAATAGTGGAAGCCGGAAAAAGGATAATTGACAGTTCTTTGCGCGAGTTGATCGAAAGATTGGCCCGCAGGGAGGACAAGCTCATCGTGCACGGCCTTGACGGGGGGGCGGCCCGCGCCTTTGTGACGGCGATGCTTTTCAGGCATCTGGGGCGCCCGCTTACGGTGATTCTGCCCGACCGGAAGGAGGCGGAGAAATTTTTCCGGGATTTGACTTTTTTTCTGGGAGAAGAACAGGCGTTGATGCTGCCGCCGTGGGAACTGGTGACGACCGATATGTTTGCCTTCCAGCGGGAGACGGAGCTCGCCCGGATGAAGGCCCTGCACCGCCTGGCCTATGGCGCCCCGGCGGTTGTCGTTATGCCTGTCTCCGCGCTGATGCAAAAGACCGTTCAGCGCGATGTCATAGAAGGCTACGTCGAAACGATCTCGATAGGCGACATGCGCGGGCGCGACGGGTTGGCCGCGAAGCTTGTCGAAGGCGGGTATGTGCGCGAGACGCTGGTGGAAGAGCGGGGGGAGTTCAGCGTTCGCGGCGATATTCTGGACATCTTCCCGCCCCACGCGGCTCACCCCTTCCGCCTGGAGTTTTTCGGCGACGAGATAGAATCCATCCGCCTGTTTGACGTATCGACGCAGCGTTCCATAAAGGAAATTGCCGACTTCATGCTTTTCCCCGCCGCCGAGCTGATCATAACGAAAGAAAGACGCGAGTGTGCGGTTCGCGCCATCCGTCAGCGCTCGAATGAGCTGGGGCTTCCCCGGAGCACCAAGGATAAACTTGCCGAGATTATTGCAACCGGCCTCGGCGTCTCGACAAATCCCCTTTTCTATTCGCTGTTCTACAATGCATCCGGCTCTGAAGGATCCGAAAATGATGGAATGGGGGCGCTCTTCGACTATCTGTCTCCGGGGGGTATTTTTATCCTCGATGACCCGCTGGGCGGCGCCCGGCTGCAGGAGGAGATTGAAAACGACCTCGACCGCTTTTTTCTGAAGGCGCGCGAGCAGGGGCGGTTCTATCTGGAAAAAGAGGCGGCATATTTGACCGCGGCGGATGTTTCCGGGAGAAGACAGGCGATGACGCAGCTCTACCTTGCCGGGCTTGCGCTGGGAGGCGGGGATGAACCCGATTCCCCTGTCCATTTTCATATCAGGAGCGATGCCTGTGCAGGCAAACCGGAAACGCAAAGGACCGGCGATGATGAAGGCATCCTTGCCCCGCTTGCGGAAAAGATGCTCGGGTGGCTTGGCGAAGGGAATGCTGTTTTTTTAATCTGCAGCGGCCAGGAGGGCGCTGAGCGGACGGCGCAGTTGCTGGACAGGTATGATGTTCCGACCCGGAGGGCGAGAGGGTCATTCCTTGCGGAGATCGAGACGGATGCCGAGGCGGGTGCTGTGACCATCATGGCAGGCAGGATAAGCGGCGGTTTTTGCCTTCCCGGGATGAAGCTGGCGTTGCTGTCCGAAGAAGAGATATTCGGGAAGAAGGCGTTCCGGCGGCAGGTTCGGCGAGTGCGGGAGGGATATTTTCTCAAATCGTTCGGCGAGCTTTCCGAAGGGGATTTTGTAGTTCATACCGAACACGGCATCGGCCGCTACCGGGGTTTGCAGAAGCTTGCCGCGGGCGGCATAGAAAATGATTTTCTCCTGATCGAATATCAGGGCAACGACCGGCTCTATATCCCGGTTGACCGGATAGATCAGCTCCAGCGCTATATCGGCGCCGAAGGGTTTGTGCCGAAGGTCGACAAGCTCGGGGGGATATCCTGGGAGACGATGAAGGAACGGGTGCGGGAGTCGGTCCGCGAGATGGCGGAGGAGCTTGTTGCCATTTACGCAGCCCGCGAGGCGATCGAAAGGGAGCCTTTTGCCGCCCCGGATCGCCTGTATGAGGAGTTTTGCGCCGCATTTGAGTTTGAAGAGACTCCGGATCAGGCAAAGGCGATCGAAGACATCCATCTGGATATGAATGGCGCAAAGCCCATGGATCGCCTGATCTGCGGCGACGCGGGTTTCGGAAAAACGGAAGTGGCGATGCGCGCTTCGTTCCGGGCGGCGCTGAATGGCAAACAGGTGGCGATGCTTGTTCCGACGACCATTCTTGCCGAACAGCATTATCAGACATTTTCGGGGCGGATGAAAAATTATCCGCTCCGCGTCGAGGTGCTTAACCGTTTCCGCAGCAAGGCCGAGCAGAAGGAGATAGTGGAAGGTCTGGCGAAAGGGACGGTGGACGTCGTGATCGGCACCCACCGTCTCTTGCAGAAGGATGTCAGTTTTCGGGATCTGGGGCTGGTGATCGTCGATGAGGAGCAGCGTTTTGGCGTTGCAGACAAGGAGAAGCTGAAAAAACTCCGCAAACTGGTTGACGTGATTACCCTTTCGGCGACCCCGATTCCGCGGACGCTGCATCTGTCGCTTGTGGGAATAAGGGATCTTTCGATAATGAATACGCCGCCGGAGAGCCGTCTGCCCGTTAAGACTTACGTAATTGAATTCAACGAGGAAATAATCAAGGACGCGATCCGCGGGGAAATTGCCCGCGGCGGCCGGGCCTTTTTTCTCCATGACCGGGTCCGTTCGATCTTCACTATGGCCCGCCTCATCCAGAAACTCGTTCCCGAGGCGAATGTCGGGGTTGTTCACGGGCAGATGAAACCCTCTGAGATTGAGGGCGCCATGAAAAGATTCATTCGCGGGGAAGACAATGTCCTTGTCTGCACGACGATCATCGGCGCCGGTCTGGATATTCCGTCTGCGAACACGATTATCATCAACCGGGCCGATCGTTTCGGCCTTTCCCAGCTCTACCAGATAAGGGGGCGGGTCGGCCGTTCGAAGGAGGAGTCTTTCGCCTGGCTGCTTGTTCCCCAGGGGGCGATGCTTTCCCGCGATGCCCAGAAGCGGCTGCAGGTCATCATGGATTTTACCGAAGCGGGTTCCGGTTACCGGATTGCCTCCAATGACCTCGAAATCAGGGGGGCGGGCAACATGCTGGGAACGTCCCAGTCCGGGCATGTATCCGCTGTCGGCTACGAGCTCTACACCGAGATGATGGAAAATGCGATTCGGGAGATTAAAGGGGCGCCGGCGCCGGAGGAAGAAATCCGTCCGGAGATAAATCTGGGGATTCCCGCTTTCATTCCGGAAGGCTATATGGCGGACGAGCACCAGCGGCTTGTCTCCTACAAAAAAATTTCGCTCGCTTTGACTGAAGAAGAATTGTATGCCATCCGCCAGGAATTGCGCGATTGTTACGGAAATGTTCCTGCCGAGGTTGACAACCTTATCGGGGTTATTGGAATCCGCAATCTCCTCAAGACAGTCAGAGGACGGAAAATGGGTTATGACGGGAATCAAATGTCTTTGTTGCTGCAGAGCAACAGTCCGATTGAACCGGCCCGGATCATGGAACTGTACCGCGGCAAGCGCCGGGGGGTGCGCCTCACCCCTGACAACAAATTGACTATTCCCATGCCGGGGGTTGCCGGCGCCGAGATATTGTTGCGGGCTCGGCAATTGATAGAGGAATTGAGAGGATGAGGAGGATAAAGGCAGTGAAAATGAAACCCTGTATTCATAAAGCCGATAAATGGAAACCTTGTTTTTGGAGAGTCTTGCTCGCTGCGGTTTTTACTCTGTCTTTCTGCGCCCTGGCGGAAGCCGATGTAATCGATCGGATTGTGGCCGTCGTTAATGATGAGGTAATTACCCTTTCGGATCTGAACAGGGCCTTTGCGCCTTATCAGGATAAATTTGATGCCGGTTATCGCGGCAATGAGCGGGAGAAAGCTCTCGACGAGACCAAAAGGGGGCTTCTCAACCGGCTTGTCAATGATATCCTGATGGAGCAGGAGGCAAAAAAAACGGGGATATCCATTCAGCAGGGAGAGATCGAGGCGGCAATTGCCGATCTTAAAAAACAGCGTAATTTATCGGAAGAGGAGTTCCGAAGTCTTCTTGAACAGGAAAAGATGACCCTGGAGGAATACAAGAAGGATATGAGGGGCCAACTGATCAGGATGAAGCTGATCGGAAGGGACATCCGGTCAAAAGTAGTTGCGACGGATGGGGAAATTGGCGAGTATTACCAAAAACATCGCGAAGAGTACGAGGGGAAGGAATCTGTCCGGGTAAGACAGATACTCCTGCTTGTGCCCGGGGATGCGAGTCCCGATGTCAAAGCGAAAACTCGCGCCGATACTGAAGCCATCCACCAGCGGCTGCTCAAGGGTGAATCTTTTGTGGAGTTGTGCGCAAAGTTTTCCCAGGGACCGGGCGCCGAAGAGGGGGGCGATATCGGCTATATCGAGAAAGGGTCTATTCTTGCCGAGATAGAAGCGGTCGCTTTTAGCCTGCCGCTGAACAAAATCAGCGATGTCATAGAATCGCCGGTCGGTTTTCATATCATTCAGATAACAGACCGCCGGGGGGCCGGCGCAAAAAACATTGAAAGCGTTCGCGAGGAGATCAAGGCGAAACTGGAAAAGGAGAAAATGGAAAAAAGGTTCGAGGAGTGGCTGCAGGGGTTGCGGGAAAAATATAATGTCGAGATCAGGCTGTAATGAACTTCATCAGGGTACGGGGCGCATCCCAGCACAATCTGAAGCACGTAAATATTGATATACCGAGGGATTGCCTGGTGGTAATAACCGGGGTCAGCGGTTCAGGAAAATCATCCCTGGCTTTTGACACCATTTATGCCGAAGGGCAGAGGCGGTATGTGGAATCCCTTTCCACCTACGCCCGGCAGTTCATCGGCCAGATGGACAAGCCGGATGTGGAGTCCATCGAGGGTCTTTCCCCCGCCATTGCGATCGAGCAGCGGATGGCCTCCCACAATCCCCGTTCCACTGTAGGCACGGTGACGGAGATTTACGATTACCTGCGGCTCCTTTTTGCCAGGGCCGGCATTCCTCACTGCCCGAAATGCGGCAGGGAGATCAAGGCCCAGACGATTGACGCCATGCTGGAGGCTATCCTCTCCTATCCGGCAAATGCCCGGGTCACGATCTCGGCGCCCCTTGTCCGCGGCCGCAAAGGGGAATTTCAAAAGGAATTCAAGAAACTTCTCAAGGATGGCTATACCCGGGTGCGCGTGGACGGGGAGCTAAAGGAGCTTGCCGACGAGATTGCGCTCGACAAGAACCATAAACACGACATTGACGTGATCATCGATCGCATTGTCGTCAAGGAGGGAGTCAGGGGAAGGCTTCGCGAATCCCTGGAAGCGGCTGCGGGTCTTTCCGACGGTCTGGTGCGCGTCGGCCTTGCAGGCGGGAATGATGTCCTCTTCAGCGGGCGCTACGCATGTCCTGATTGCGGCATAAGCATGTCGGAACTTGCCCCGCGAATGTTCTCGTTTAACAGCCCTTATGGGGCTTGTCCCGATTGCGGCGGGCTGGGCACCCGGATGTATTTTGATGAAGAACTTGTTGTCCCGGACCGGAGCATTTCGATTCGCGAGGGGGCGATCGTCCCCTGGTCGGGGCGTCACTATCTCCGTTATTTCAATATGATTGACGCTCTTTCCGGTCATTTCGGATTCGACATCAACACCCCCTTTCAGGATCTGCCGGCGAAAATCGCGGAGGCGCTGCTCTATGGTTCCGGTGAAGAAAATATTCGCTTTTATGCCGATCGCGGCGGCCGGCGTTTTTTTCACACCCGGCCGTTTGAGGGAGTGCTCAACGAACTCGATCGAAGATACAAGGAGACCATGTCGCTGCATGTGCGAATGGACCTGTCCCGCTTCATAAACCTTAGGGAATGTCCCACCTGTCATGGCGCCCGCCTGAAGCCGGAGAGCCTTGCGGTGACCGTCGGCGGCAAAAATATCCATGAGTTGTGCTGTTTTCCGCTTAAGGAGTGCCGGGAGTTTGTAGCGGCAATTCCGTTCTCCCCGCAGGAGGTCCGGATCACCGAGCGGGTGATGAAGGAAATCAAGACGCGGCTGGGTTTTCTGCTCGATGTCGGCATGGATTACCTGACCCTCGCGCGGGCGGCGGGCAGTCTCTCCGGCGGCGAGGGGCAAAGAATCCGCCTTGCCACCCAGATCGGGTCGGGGCTGGTCGGGGTTCTCTATGTGCTGGATGAGCCGACCGTCGGCTTGCACCAGCGGGATAATGTTCGGCTGATTGCGACGTTAAAGCGGTTGCGGGATATGGGAAACACGGTTCTTGTTGTCGAGCATGACAAGGACATGATGATGGCGTCGGATCAGATTATCGACATCGGCCCGGGGGCGGGGATGTTCGGCGGAGAGGTGATATTTCAGGGAACGCCGGCGGAGATTTGCCGTTCGGAAGAGTCGCTGACCGGGCAGTACCTTTCCGGTCGGAAGTCTATCCCGGTTCCCCGGAAAAGGAGGCCGCTTGCGGAGCGTTTTATCGTTCTGGAGGGGGCAAACGAGCATAACCTTAAAAATATCGACATAAGAATCCCCGTCGGCATCTTTACCGCGGTGACCGGGGTTTCCGGTTCCGGCAAAAGCACGATGGTGATCGAGACGCTTTACAAGGCGCTGGCCCGGAGGATCAACCAGGAGCGCACGGGGGGCGGCAAGGTGAGGCGCATTGCCGATTTCGGCGGGATCGAGCGGGTCATCATGATGAACCAGCAGCCGATAGGACGGACGCCGCGCTCGAATCCGGTCACCTATACCGGCATTTTCTCCCATATCCGGGAGCTCTTCACCGGTCTTCCCGAATCGCGACTCCGGGGCTACAAGGCGGGGCGTTTCAGCTTCAATGTCAGAGGAGGGCGCTGCGAGGCGTGCGAGGGGAACGGCCTGATCAAGATCGAGATGCACTTCCTGCCGGACGTCTATGTGACCTGCGACGCCTGCCAGGGCCGACGTTTCAATCCCGATACCCTCGAAATACGTTACAAGGGCAAAAACATTGCCGAAATCCTCGACATGACCGTTCAGCAGGCGCTCTCATTTTTCGAGCATATCCCGTCGATTCGCGAGAAGCTTCAGCTTTTGCACGATGTAGGCTTGGGGTACATCCACCTCGGCCAGTCGGCGACGACCCTCTCCGGCGGCGAGGCGCAGCGGATCAAGCTTTCCCGCGAGCTGGGGAAGAGGGCCAACAGCAATACCCTCTACATCCTCGATGAACCGACTATCGGTCTTCATTTTTCCGATATCCAGAAGCTGCTCGACGTTTTGATGCGCCTCGTGGACATGGGAAATACCGTTGTCCTGATCGAGCATAACCTCGACATGATCAAGTCAGCCGACTACATCATCGACCTTGGCCCCGAAGGCGGCCCCGGCGGCGGACGAATCATCGCCTCGGGAACCCCGGAAGAGGTTGCCAGGGCAGAACATTCCCATACCGGCCGGTTTCTGCGCGAATTGCTGTAAGAAACCCGCTCAAAAGGTCTGCCGGCTTTCTATAGCCCCAGATAGCTCTTGCGCAGCACTTCGTTCTGGAGCAGTTCCTCCGCGGTTCCCTGCGCAATGATCTTTCCCGAGGAGAGCACGTAATTGCGGCCGGACATTTTGAAGACGGCGCTCACCTCCTGCTCCACCAGCAGGACAGTTATTCCCATGCGGTTGATCTCGGATATCTTTTCAAAAACCTCCTGGCGGATCAGCGGCGCCAGTCCGGTGGATGGTTCGTCAATGCAAAGCAGTTCGGGATCAGACATGAAGGCCCTGCCGATGGCCAGCATCTGCTGTTCGCCGCCGGAGAGGGTGCCGGAAATCCGGGCGGCGCGCCTGACCGATGCCGGAGCCGGCCCCGGTAATGATGGCGACTTTGCCTGTAAGACGCTGGTTATTGTTCATTCCTTCCTCCTTCATTCCTGCCTGTTTTATAATGTTTTTTCGCGAAGCGTCTATGGATGGCATTTGAAGCGAACGCCTCTCCATTGTCAAGGCGAAAAATGGCAAAAGTATTCTTGACTTTTGATTGACGCTTCATCATAAGAAAAAGCACGGGGCGCTTGTTTCTGTCGGAAGAAGGGTTGTTATGCAACTGCCTCGAGCATTTACAAGAACTCTAACTGTTGGCATTAATAATTAATCGATAAAATTGCCGTCCGATCGTAAAAAATTCAGTCTGTGAGGGAATATCATGAGAAAAACGCTCATTTTCTGCTTCTGTCTGTTCCTCGCATCGTTGTCTTCCCTGGTTCATGCTGAGGGAAAAACGATCCTCCAGCAGGGAGTTGAACAATATCAGCAGGAGAACTATGAAGAGGCGATAGAACTCTTTACCAGGGTGCGCCAGCAGGAACCGGCCTCAGCCGAGGCGGCTTTCTTCCTGGGGATGGCCTATAAACAGGTGCTGGACTATCAGAAAGCAGCCGTCCATTTGCGGGATGCGGCCACCCTCACGCCGCCGGTCAAAGAGGCGCTGGTCGATCTTATCGACGCCCTCTACCAGACAGGCCAACTGGACGAGGCCCAGAAATGGATCAAGACGGCGGAAGACGCCGGCGCTTCCCCTCCCCGCGTGGCTTTCCTGAAAGGCCTTATTCTTGCCAGGAGGGACAAAAACCAGGAAGCCATCGCGGCCTTTGAAAAATCCAGGCAGCTTGAACCAACTCTTGCGCAGGCTGCAGATTTTCAGATTGGAATAATCAATATCAAGGAAAGGAAACTGGAAAAGGCCAAGATTCGTTTTCAGGCCATCATTCTTCAAGATCCTCTATCCGATCTGGCCGGTTTTGCCCGTCAGTACCAGGCCATGGTGGAGGAGCGGCTCTATCAGGAAAAGCCTCTGCATCTGACCGTGGGCGTTATTGGAGGCTATGACAGCAACATTGCCTCCAATCCTCTGGATTCGCCGGCGGCGGTAAATGTTACAGACGCGAAAGGGGAGTATCTCTCCTCCCATGTGCGTCTGGATTATGCCCCAAGACTGGAGGAACCATGGCTTTTCAACGCCCAGTATACCGCCGCTTCCACGGTGTATTCCAAGTTCACCCATTCCCATGATTCGCTGGCCAATAGTTTTTCCGTGTCTCCGGGGTATAATTTCGGCCGCTTCGCCTTGAACTTCAATGCGAGTTACACAAACGTCCTGTTGCGTACCGACCCGTACATGTCTCTTGACCCGGAAATGAGCAGCCCCGGCTATAAAAGATACCTGGATTACATTTCCGTAGGGCCCGCCTTCCGGTATTTTATGAATCAGGAGCATATCCTTGAGGTTTTTATCGGTTACGATAAAAAGAACTACCACCACCAGACCGTTTATCTGCCCGAAGACGAACGGGATACCGTGGGGCTTCGGGAGTACGTCAGTTGGATCTGGCTGTTCAGGGAGAATGCCTTTCTCAATCTCCGCTATGACTTCGCCAGGGAACACGCCGACGGCCGGAAATGGGATAACGACAGCCATCGCGTCACGTTGAATCTCAGTGTGCCTGTCACTTCGAAAGAGACGGGCAAGCGCTTCGGACCGGTCACGCTGCAACTCACGGGCAGCGCCTATTTTCAGAGGTACGGCTATGAGGTGAATTGGCCGCCGCTGGAGACGAGAAGGGACAATGTTTATACCGGCTCTGCGGGCTTGACCTGGCGGTTCTGGAAATACGCCAGCCTGATTACCCAGTATACGAGAACGCAAAGCAATTCCAACGTATGGATGTACGAATACAACCGTGACCAGTATGCGCTTGGTTGCGAATTCAGGTATTAACGGCACTTGACAAGCAAAAAGCGGGAGGTAGCACCATGAAAAGAATGTCCGTGATCATATCACTATTGGCCTTACTGACTGTATTTGCCGGTTTCGCCGAGGCAGCGCCGGTTGCCAAATTTACCAGCCTGGAGGGAAATGTCGATGTGACATCTCCCGGGAAGGAGGCGGTAAAGGCAAATATGGGAGACCCGTTGAATGTGGGCGATATCATCCGCACGAAGAGCAAAGCCAAATGTGAAATTACTTTTCTGGAAGGAAGCATTCTGCGGCTGGCCGCCAACAGTCGTTTGCGCGTTACCGAGTTTTCTCAGGAAAAAGAAAAAAGGAGCGCAACCATTGATCTTTTCCGGGGGAAGGTGCAGAACATCGTCAAAGCGGCGGCAGGTCAGTCGAAATACGAAGTTCACACTCCGACAGCCGTTTGCGGTGTCCGCGGCACCCAGTTTTATACCTACTATCAGTCGGGAGTCAGCGGCGCCGTGGTGACGGAAGGGACGGTTTATGCCTACAGTTCCAACAAGCCGGGCGAGGTGCGAACGATTGGCGCCGGTCAGGCGATGGTTGTGACGAATCCCAATACGCCGCCGTCGGTGCGGACAGCCACGACGAAGGAAGTGGAACAGCACCAGCAGGATACCAAGCCTGCTGAAAAAGCAAAGGAAGAAACAAAGAAGGATGAGGAGAAGAAGCCGGAGGCGGTAGAGGCCAAGGCGGGAGAGGGAGATAAGGCGGAAGCAAAGAAAGAGGAACAAAAAGAAGAGCAGAAGACGGAGGCAAAGGCGGAAGAGAAGGCAGCCGAGGCCAAGGCGGCAGATAAGCCTGTTGAGGCAAAAGCTGAGGAAAAACCTGCGCAGGATTCTTCAGCGGCGGTGGGGGCTAATACGCCTTCCCCGGCAGTGGAAAAGCCGACGGAGGAGGCCTCCAAGATTGTTCTCGCTACAGAATCCGCGGCTCAGAAAGAGCAGTCGGCTGTGGTAGATATAGTTTCTGCGGTTGTAGCCGCAGCGCCCAGTGTTTTGCCGACTCCCCAGACGACGGGGTTCACTGCTCCGGAGTCGACTGTTCCCACCAAGCCGATTGTGCCGCCGATAGCAGATGCGGTTCCGCCGGCGATCACAGTGACGGCGACTCCGGACAAATTTACGAGCGCCTCTGCGGCAACATTCATTTTTAAAACGGATGAGAAGGCTGCCATTAAATTTCGCGTTGATGATGGGGGCTGGGTTGAAGATAAGGTGTATGATACGGAGTTTGTCATCAATTTGCAGACTCTTTCGGAAAAGGCGCACACCCTGATAGTTGAGGCGAAGGATGAGGCAGGTAACACGGCATCCCGTGAATATTCCTGGACGACGGACTACACGCAGCCGACTATCACCCTTTCCGGAACGCCTGCGGCCCTGACCAATGCGGCGGCGGCCAAGATCGGCGTGGCGGTGGGGGACGTAAGCGCCGTTACAACCAGCTACAAGCTTGACGGAGTTCCGGTAGCGTCGACCGCTTTGACTGCCTTGGGCGAGGGGGCTCACACGCTGCTGGTGACGGCGACGGATGCGGCGGGCAACACCGGAACCAGGGAATATGCCTGGACGACGGATTATACGGCGCCGACGGTTACCCTTTCCGGGACGCCCGC
>CAZKHU010000046.1:0-22597 GCA_964552725.1 uncultured Syntrophus sp. | reverse complement strand
ATCGGCTTTTGCTGCGGGTCGAAGACAGTCAGGCGCGGGAATGGTATATGGCCGAAGCGGCGACCCAAAACTGGGGAACCCGGGCACTGGAACGCCAGATCGGCACGTTGTATCATGAGCGCCTGCTGGCCAGTCGTGACCGGGCGCCTGTGCGTGAGGAGGCCAACAAAAACCTTGCCGCCCTGGCGCAAAGCCCGCGGGAATTCATCCGCGATCCGGTGCTGCTGGAATTTCTGGGGCTGCCGAATACCGGTAAGCTCCTCGAATCGAAGCTGGAGCAGGCCCTTATCGAAAACCTGCAAGCCTTCCTCCTGGAACTGGGCAAAGGATTCGCCTTTGTCGCCCGCCAACAGAGGATCAGTACGGAATCGAAGGATTTTTACCTTGACCTGGTTTTTTACAACTACCTGCTGAAGTGTTTCGTCCTCTTCGATCTGAAAACCACGGATCTGATCCACCAGGACATCGGGCAGATGGACATGTACGTGAGCATGTATGATGAGCTTAGGCGGGGACCGGAGGACAATCCCACGGTCGGCATCATTCTGTGTGCCCGAAAAGATGCTTCCGTGGTGCGCTTCTCCGTGTTGCACGAAAACGAACAGCTTTTTGCCAGCAAATACAGGCTCATACTTCCGACAGAAGAAGAATTGCGGGCGGAACTGGAACGGGAACAGCGCCTTTTGGAATGTATGAACGAATCTGAACGGAAAGAGTAATCATGAAACTCCATTTCGAACCCAACCTGGATTTCCAACTGGCCGCCATCGAAGCGGTCTGCGATCTCTTCAAAGGCCAGGAACTCTGCCGGACTGAATTTACCGTTACTCACGACCCCGCGGACAAGCAGTTGCGCCTGGGGTTTGTGGAAAACGACCTGGGCATCGGCAACCGCCTGACCCTGCTCGATAACGAGCTGCTCAAAAACCTTAACGACATTCAACTTCGGAACAGTCTGCCGCATTCCACTATGCTTGCCTCGGGAGATTTCACCGTCGAGATGGAAACGGGCACCGGCAAGACCTACGTCTATCTGCGCACGGTCTTTGAACTCAACCGGCGCTACGGCTTCACCAAATTTGTTATCGTCGTGCCCTCCGTGGCCATCAAGGAGGGCGTGTACAAATCGATCCAGATCACCGAGGAGCATTTCCGCGCCTTATACGCCAACATCCCCTTCGAGTACTTCCTCTACGATTCCTCGAAGCTCGGGCAAGTCCGCAACTTCGCCACCAGTCCGCACGTCCAGATCATGGTTGTCACCGTGGGGGCGATCAACAAGAAGGACGTCAACAACCTCTACAAGGACTCGGAGAAGACCGGCGGCGAGAAACCCATCGACCTGATCAAGGCCACGCGCCCCATCCTGATCGTGGACGAGCCGCAGAGCGTGGACGGCGGCCTGGAGGGACGGGGCAAGGAGGCGCTGGGGGCGATGAATCCGCTCTGCACCCTGCGCTATTCGGCGACACACGCAAACAAACACCATATGGTCTACCGGCTGGACGCGGTGGACGCCTACGAGCGCAAGCTGGTCAAACAGATCGAAGTGGCCTCGGCCGCAATTGCCGGGGGACACAACAAGCCTTACGTGAGGCTCCTTGCCGTCAGCAACAAGCGCGGCGTCATCCGCGCCCGGGTGGAACTCGATATAGAGGAAGACGGAAAGGTCCGGCCGCATTCGTTGGATGTTCAGGACGGCGATCTTCTTGAACTAATAACAAAGCGGGACATTTATCACGACTGCCGCGTCGGAGAAATCCGTGTCGAAAGGGGTAACGAGTTCATGGAGCTGCGCGTTCCCGGCGGCGAGCATTTTCTGCGCATCGGCCAGGCCTTCGGCGACGTGGACACGCTTTCGGTGCAGCGGGAGATGATCCGCCGGACCATCAAGGAGCATCTGGACAAGGAAAAACGACTGCGGCCCCAGGGGATCAAGGTGCTCAGCCTGTTCTTTATCGATACGGTCGAAAGGTACCGCAAGTACGACGCCGCCGGCAACGCGGTCAAGGGCGACTATGCCCGCATCTTCGAGGAAGAGTACCGGCGCTGGGCCAAACACCCGGACTATCAGACGCTGTTTCAGGAGGTGGATCTGACGGCGGCAGCCGAAGCGGTGCACGACGGCTACTTCTCCATCGACAAGAAAGGCGGCTGGACCGACACCGCGGAAAACAACCAGGGCAACCGGGACAACGCGGAGCGGGCCTACAGCCTGATCATGCGGGAAAAGGAAAAGCTCCTCAGCTTCGAGACGCCTCTTAAGTTCATTTTCTCCCATTCGGCATTGAAAGAGGGCTGGGATAACCCCAACGTCTTTCAGATCTGCGCCCTCCGGGAGATGGGGTCCGAACGCGAGCGACGCCAGACCATCGGCCGGGGACTCCGTCTCTGCGTGAACCAGGAAGGCGAGCGGCTGCATGGCTCTGAAACCAACACCCTGACCGTCATCGCCACGGAAAGTTACGAGCAGTTTGCCGACCAGCTCCAGAAGGAGATCGAGGCCGATACGGGCATCCGTTTCGGTATCGTGGAAGAGCACCAGTTTGCGGCAATTCCCGTGCTGGGCGCGGACGGCAAAACAACGCCCCTGGGCATCGACAAATCCAGGGCCATCTGGGAACACCTCCGGAACAACGGATACATGGACGCCAAAGGCAAGGTTCAGGACGCCCTGAAGAAGGCGCTCAAGGACGGCACGCTGGCGGTCCCGGAAGCCTTTGCCGCACAACTGCCTGAGATCACGGATGTCCTCCGCAAACTGTCCGGAAAACTTGAGATTAAGGATGCCGACCAGCGTGTACAGGTGCGGACCCGCAAGGCGGTACTGCACAGCGAAGAATTCAAGGCCCTGTGGGACCGGATCAAACACAAGACCACCTACCGGGTGGCCTTCGATAATGAGAAGCTGATCGACGAGTGCATGAAGGCGATCAGGAACGCTCCGCCGGTCGCCGCGACGCGACTGCAATGGCGCAAGGCGGACCTGGCCATCGGCCGGGCGGGTGTGGAGGTCAATAAGGCGCAGGAGTCCGCGCCGGTTTATCTGGCCGAGCACGACATTACACTGCCCGATCTGCTGACGGATCTGCAGGACAAGACCCAGCTCACCCGCCGCACGATCGCGCGCATCCTGATAGAGAGCGGACGGTTGAATGACTTCAAGCGCAACCCCCAGCAGTTCATCGAACTCGTCGCCGAGGCGATCAATCGAGCCAAGCGGTTGGCGATTGTGGACGGCATCAAATATCAGCGCATCGGAGATGATTGCTATTACGTCCAGGAGCTGTTCGAACAGAAAGAATTGACCGGATACCTCAAGAATATGCTCACCGATACGCAGAAATCGGTATTCGAGCATGTGGTATACGATTCGGGCGAGGAAGAGGAATTTGCCCGCCAACTGGAGAACAACGAAGCGGTCAAGATATACGCCAAGCTTCCCGGCTGGTTCAAGGTGCCGACACCGCTGGGCACCTATAATCCCGACTGGGCGGTGCTGGTGGAAATGGATGGAACCGAACGCCTTTACTTCGTTGTGGAAACAAAAAGCAGAAAGAAAAACAGTCTGCTTTTCGACGAGCTGCGCGAACGGGAGAGCGCAAAGATCACCTGCGGCGAAGCGCATTTCAAGGCGTTGGAACGCGGCGACAACCCCGCCAGATTCGTAAAGGCGTCCTCAGTGGAAGATGTGTTGACATCGTCATGATTCGCTCTCGCACAGTGGGGGTTGTAATCTGCCGCAAAATCAAATCCGCATTGCTCACCGACTTCAAATACAAATAGAGGCTGCGAATCCTTGCACGGCAGGGGTTAGCAGCGGTCAGCAGCGGCCGGCAATTTATTTTACAATTGCATCGCCATAGTTTAACTGATAAGGGATTGCCCCTAAAAAACATGATTATTGCGGAAAGAAAAAATGGCGTTCATGGAAAAGAAAACGTCTGCCGATATCCGGAAATCTCTATTGTGGCTCGCGCTTTTGCCGGGGTTTCTTGCTGTCCTGATCTATCTGCCGGCTGTCCGGTTTGACTTCATTTCCCTGGACGACAATCTTTATATACTTGATAACCCTGAAATAAAACTGGGAATTTCCGGGGAGGGCGTCAAGTGGGCCTTTACAACCCTTTACACGACGAACTGGCATCCGCTGACGTGGCTGTCGCTCCTTGCCGAATATCAGTTCTTCGGTCTGAATCCTGCCGGCTACCATATTGTCGGGCTTGCTTTGCATGCCCTCAACTCTGTTCTGCTTTTTTTGACTGTCGGGGCCTTGACCGGAAAGAGGTGGAGGTCTTTGGCCGTGGCGGCGCTTTTTGCCGTTCATCCGCTTAATATTGAATCCGTGGTCTGGATTGCCGAGCGGAAAAATCTCCTCAGCACGCTGTTCTGGATTTTAACGATCTGGTCTTATGCGCGCTACGTGCGTCGGCCCGGTTTCGGGCGGTGTCTGGAGACGGTTCTGCTCTTTGCGCTGGGGCTGATGGCCAAGCCGATGGCGGTCAGTTTGCCGTTTATTTTACTGCTGCTCGATTACTGGCCGCTCCAGCGGTTTTCTTTTGATGGCATTTTTGCAGGAAACCTCGAACGTGCCAGAAGCGTTAGGATGGCTTTGCAACTCTTCATCGAAAAGCTTCCTTTTTTCGTCATTTCCCTTTTCTCCGTTCTGATTACGATTTATGCCGCCAAAACCGGCGGGGCGGCAAAATCACTGCTGGCATTTCCGCTGCCGGCGAGGCTGGAAAATGCATTCTTGTCATATTTTAACTACCTGAAAATGTTGTTGAACCCTGTGGATATTTCGATTTACTATCCCCACCCGGGCGTTATTTCTCCCGGGAGCGCGCTTGCCGCTTTTTTACTGCTCTCGGTCGTTACAGGCGTTGTTATTTTCAAAGGAAAGAAGTATGGATATCTTGCCGCTGGATGGTTCTGGTATTTGCTGACGCTTCTGCCTGTTATCGGAATCATCCAGGTCGGCCGGCAGGCAATGGCGAATCGTTACGCATACATTCCCTTTATCGGCATCTTTGTAATTTTTGCCTGGGGAATAGGCGATATTTCCCGCCGGTTTTCAAGATTCAAATCCGTCCCGGTTTTGGCGGTTATTTTATTGATTTGTTATTTCAGCGTTCTATCCGCGCTGGAGCTTAAAAACTGGAGGGACAGCCGTGCGGCTTACACCCGCGCCCTGCAGGTGACAAAAGACAACCATATCGCCGCCCTTGGCATCGGGAATATAATGCTGAGCGAGGGGAATTTGCCGCTGGCGGAGAAACATTATCGCGAGGCGTTGCGCATCCGGCCTGATTACGAGCTGGCGCACTACAACCTTGGTCTGACGCTGCTTGGTCAGAAAAAAATGAAGGAGGCGGAATCTTCCTTCCGGGAGGCGCTGAAATATGATCCATCGTTTATAAAAGCTGCGGATAAATTAAATTCTCTGCTCCTGAAAGAGCGGAAACTCAATGACGAGAAAGGATACAGATAGCCATGCTGACAAATGAAAACAGTGCGTTGGTGATTATTGATTTTCAGGGGAATCTTGCCCAGGCCATGGATAACAGGGAGGAACTTTTTATCAATGTCCAGAAAATCATCAAGGGTGCGCAAGCGTTGGGAATCCCCGTTCTGGCGACCGAGCAGATCCCCGCGAAGCTCGGAGCTACGATTCCGGAAATAGCGCAGCATTTGAGCGGCGTTAAAATCATCGCCAAAGAGGGCTTCAGCTGCTGGCAGAATGCGGCGTTTAACAAAGAACTGATGGCTTTGAACCGCAAGCAGATATTGATCAGCGGCATCGAGGCCCATATTTGCGTCTATCAGACGGCAATGGATCTTGTCGGCGCCGGCTACGAAGTCCAGATAGTCGGGGATGCAGTTTCCTCAAGAACCTTGTCAAACAAGCTGACCGGAATTCAAAAGATGGCTGCGGGAGGCGCGGCAATCACCAGCGCGGAGATGGCGCTCTTCGAGCTGCTGAAAACGGCGGCCGACCCCCGGGCCAGGCAAATATTTCAGATTGTCAAATGAAATGCGCCCATTTTGAAATGTCCGATAAAACGGAGCAGGCAGCGGCGATAAAAATGTTAAAAGGATTTTTCCGCCCGCTTCTCCTGCTGGCGATTTTTTCACTCGTTTTTCTGCCTTTCTCGACTGCCGCAGCAAAAGGCGAGGGGCTGAAGAAGAGCCGGAAGGGCGAATCAGTCGTCAGGTTGGGAATGTTGCCGATTATTGACAATCTCCCCTTCTGGGTGGCCAGGCAGAAGGGATATTTTCAGAACGAAGGCATGGTCGCGGAGCTGATCTCCTTCCCCAGCGCGGTCGAGCGGGACAGCGCCTTTGCCGCCGGCAGGATTGACGCGGCGGTTGGCGATTTGCTGGCGGTTGCGGCTTTGCATGATGCCGGAATCAGGCTCAAGGTTATCAGCGTTGCAATGGGGACAAAAGCAGGGGAGAGCAGATTTGCCGTGCTGTCGGCGCCTGACTCCAGAATCCGCACCCCGGAGCAGCTTAAAAACGTGGAGATTGCCGTCTCTCTCAATTCGATCATCGAATATTCAACCGATCGGCTGCTCCAGCATAAAGGGCTGAAGCCCGGGGAGATCAAAAAGATATCGATTCCGAAGATGCCCGTTCGCCTGGAGTCCCTGCTGCAGGGCACTCTGCAGGCTGCCACTCTTCCCGATCCCCTGGCGACCCTGGCGATCATCAAAGGCGCCCATGTTGTAGCCGACACCATGAAGGACAACGTCTCCAAAACCGTCATTATTGTCAGGGAGAAGCTTCTTGGTGAAAACCTGCCGGAGGTAAAAAAGCTGATCGCCATTTACGGGCGCGCTGTTGCCGATATAAATGCCAATCCCTCGGGATTTAACGATATTATGGCAAAGCAGGCGAGGGTGCCCCTGGAAGTCCTTAACAGCACAGCGGTGAAAATGCCTCTGAAGTTTTCCGCCCCGCAGTTGCCCTCCAGAAATGACGTCCTCGATGTGCTGGCGTGGATGAAGGAACGCAATCTTTTAAGGAATCCGATCAAATATGAAGATCTGGTGGCTGAAACGGCCGGCAAATAAACAGGCATTTTATGTCAACTGAAGGCGCCACGGTAGCGCTCAATAACCTGTCCTATTTTTATGCAGGCAATGGCAGCCGGGTGGAGGCGCTGCGGAATATCACTTTTTCAGCAGAAAAAGGGGATATCTGCGCAATCATAGGTCCCTCCGCCTCCGGCAAGTCCACCTTGCTCTACATTATGGCCGGTTTGTTGCCCTTTGAATCGGGCGCTGTCCTGATAAACGGCGAGCGGCCCTTTCCCGGCCAGCGGACGACTTCGTTAATCCTGCAAAATTATGGCCTTTTGCCATGGAAGACGATCTGGGAAAATGTAATTCTGGGGCTGGTGATCAGAAGAATTGCCAAAAAAGACATCCGTGCTGAAGGGGAGAGGATATTAAAGGAAATGGGACTTGCCGGCTTGGCCGGACGCTATCCGGCGGAACTGAGCGGCGGTCAGCAGCAGCGGGTGGCAATTGCCCGCTCACTTGCGACCGAGCCGGAGCTGCTGCTTATGGATGAGCCTTTTTCATCCCTTGATGCCCTTACCAGAGAGGCCATGCAGGAGGTTCTGCAGACTATTTTGCGGGCCAGAGGTTTGACGGTCATGCTCGTTACCCACAGCATAGAAGAAGCGGCATTTCTGGGACGGCGGATAATCCTCCTCACCGGTCATCCCGGCGCTGTTTATCGAATTTTTGAAAATCCCCGCGCCGGTTCCCCGGATTACCGGAAGAGCGAAGATTTTTTTCATTTATGCACCCAGTTGCGGGGCGCAATGGAGTCAGTGCAGTCTGACGCGCGCCTTCCTTAAAGGTTCGGGGATTGATGAAGATAAAAACGCTGCTGTTACAGATATTTTCGCTTTTGGTTCTGTTTGCCTGCTGGCAGTTTCTGGCGGTTATGCTTGACAGTCCCGCCTTGCCCGCGCCGGGAAAGGCCTTTTTCGTATTTTTCGAGCAAATTCCCGCTGGTTTATGGAAACACTTTCTGGTAAGCGGCTGGCGGGTTACGGCAAGCATCCTTATTTCATTGCTGGTGGGCATTCCGCTTGGGCTCGGGCTGGGCAGAGAGGAGAAATATGACCGTTTTTTTTCCCCGTTGCTCTATTTGATCTACCCGATCCCCAAAATAGTTTTCCTGCCGCTGATTATGGTATTGTTCGGATTAGGCGATTTTTCCAAGATTTTCCTGATTACGCTGGTGGTGTTTTTCCAGATTCTCGTCACCACCCGGGATGCGGCCCGCAATGTCAGTCAGGCGATGATTCTCTCGGTTGTCTCGCTGGGGGCCAAAAGACGCGATCTCTACCGGCATGTTGTCTGGCCGGCGATTATTCCGGATGTTTTCACCGCTTTGCGAATTGGTTCCGGGACGGCGATCGCGGTGCTGTTTTTCGCCGAGTCAATCGCCAGCAGCGAGGGGCTGGGATACTATCTGATGGATGCCTGGTCGCGTTATGCCTACCCGGAGATGTTTGCCGGGATTATTGCAATGGGGTTTCTGGGATATTCGCTTTATATGGGCATTGACTTCCTGGACAGCAAAATTTGCCGCTGGAAGAGGTTGTGAGATAGAACAGTTTTGTTTTCGACATGGTTGGAATGAAAAGGGGCATTTCGGAGTTCAATGTATAAAGATAAAAAAATAGTCGTTGTCATGCCTGCCTACAATGCGGCCCGGACTCTGCGGATGACCTATGACGAGGTCATGGAGCAGGAAATTGTGGACAGGATTATCCTGGTGGACGATGCCGGCCATGATGAAACGGCGGCTATTGCGCGCCGCCTGCCTTTGACGGATGTCTATGTCCATCAGCAGAACAGGGGGTACGGCGGCAATCAGAAAACATGTTACCGGATGGCCCTGGAGGCTGGGGCGGATATCGTGGTCATGGTGCATCCCGATTATCAGTACACCCCGAAACTGATCCCGGCCATGGCCGCGCTGATTGGAAACGGTCTCTACCATTGTGTGCTGGGATCGCGGATTCTGGGGGGATACGCCCTCCGGGGGGGGATGCCGCCCTGGAAATACCTCGCAAACAGGTTTCTTACGCTGACGGAAAATATCCTCATCGGCGCGAAGCTTTCCGAGTATCACACCGGATACCGGGCCTTTTCCCGGGAGCTTCTCGAAAAGGTGGCGGATGCCCCCAAGTCTGACGATTTTCTGTATGACAATCAGATGCTTGCGCAGATCATCTGGCAAGGATGGAGCATTGCCGAGGTGAGCTGTCCGACTAAATACTTTGCGGAGGCTTCTTCGATAAATTTTCGCAGAAGCTTTCGTTATGGTCTCGGTTGCCTCTGGACCGGCATCACCTTTCGACTCGCGAAAATGGGATTGATAAACTCTGAATTTTTTCCGGTGAACCGTTGACAAATCCCGCTGAGAACCGTTTTGAGGATTTTTTTAACGACCGCTTTTACGTATCGTTAAAAAACAGTCTGTATAACTATCGCTTGCGAAGACGCGCTGTCAGAAAATGCGTGCATTTTTATCAGGACGGTCTTATCCTCGAGGTGGGAAGCGGGCTTTCGCCGATGTTGGGGGAAAACCGTCAGGTCGTATATTCGGATCTTTCGTTTTCCGCACTGAAATCGCTCCGGCAGATGCAGGGAGGCAGCCTTTGCGTGGGGGCGGATGCATTGAGCCTCCCTTTCAGGACGGGCGCCTTTTCGACGGTTGTCTGCTCCGAGGTGATCGAACACATGCCCGACGACCTTGCCGCCCTCAGAGAGATGGCCAGGGTAATGACCGATGAGGGAACCCTGATTTTGACCTTTCCGCACAGACGGGCTTATTTCGCGATTGACGATCGCTTTGTCCGCCATTTCCGGCGTTATGAACTTGCGGAGATCGAAAAAAAACTCGGGGATGCGGGTCTTGAAATCGCCGAAACAAGGAAGGTGCTCGGGCCGCTTGAAAAAATAACGATGATTATAGTTGTCTTTTTTGTGTCAAGGGGTTTGCGGGTTGCGAAAAAGAATAAAAATGACAAGGTCAAGGTCTTATTTATAGAAAAAATCGTTGCGCCGCTCTTCATGCTTTTGAACCTTTTCTACTGCCTTTTGGCAGGGATCGATGCCTGGATATTTCCCCGCAAACTGGCAAGCGTGATTCTTGTGATGGCCCAGAAGCGACGCTGAGCCGCTGTCCCTCGTTCTTTCAGGCGCCGGCAAAAGGATTCTTCCAGCGGTCGAGTTTTTCAAAGGCTTCGTTCACCGTCTTGAACAGCGTATCGAGCGCTATTGGTTTCTTGAAATAATCATCGAATCCCGCTTCCCGGCATTCTTCTATTTCAAAAAGCCCGGACCAGCCGGTAATGGCATTGATAATGGCTATCGATTTTGTCTTGCGAATTTGCCGGCATAACTCGATGCCGTTGGTGCCGAAAAGCCGGAGATCAATAAAAATAAGCTCTATTTCCTTTTTTCTGCCGAGAATATCCAGCGCTTCCTCGCCAGTTTCCGCAAGATAAACATCACAACCGATATCGCTCAGCGCGGACTTGAAAAGGTCGCGGATGGATTTCTCATCATCAATCACCAGGATCATTCGATTCACAGGTAAAAACCTCCGTTATGGGGGGTGTCATGGTTGCCGAAAATCACGTCGTTCCCTTTGCCTTCAACAAGGCGGTTTCTACCGCGTCCATGATCTCATCCGGGGTAAAGGGTTTGGGAATGAAATCGTTTGCCCCGAGTTTCATTGCTTCGACGGCAGTCGTAACAGTGGAAAAGCCTGTCATGACAACAATCGCTGTTTCCGCGCTGCCGGCTTTTATCCTGGGCAGGAGTTCAAGGCCCGATAATCCCGGCATCTTCAGATCCGTCAGCACAATGTCAAAGCTTTCCTTCTCCAGAACGCGCAGCGCCTCATCGGCAGAGGAGGCCGTATGAACATCATACTGAAAGCCCTGTTTTGACTTCTTTTCGGTAAAAATATCGACGCAACTTCTCTGGACGACGATTTCGTCGTCTATAATCAGCAATTTAAATGTTTTCATTCGTTCCTGTCCTCTACCGGCAGCGACACGGTGAAAGTTGCGCCTTCCCCCGGCTTGCTTTGCACCGCGATGCTGCCATTATGATGTTTGACAATGCTTTGACAGATTGAAAGGCCGAGTCCCGTGCCGACGGTCGGTCCCTTGGTCGTAAAAAAGGGATCGAACATGCGTTCGATGTTTTTCTGAGCTATGCCGCAGCCGGTATCGGTTACAGACACCTCGACCAGACGGCGGTCATCGGCTACAGTGGATTTGACTATCCGCAGCCGGGACTCGATTGTTAAAACACCTTTGTTTTCCATCGCATCGGCGGCATTGATTATCAAGTTCATGAACACCTGGTACATCTGTCCCCGGTCAACCAGAACGTTTGGCAGCGACGAATCCAGATTTTTTACGATCCTGATGTTATGAAACGATTCCTGATTCTGCAAAAGACCGATTGCCCGTTCCACGACATCGTTGATATTGGCAGGGGCCTTTTCCGGGGTTGTCTGCCGGGAAAATTCCAGGAGCGCGGCGACAATGTTCCGACACCTCTTTGTTTCTTCCACGATGGTTGCAAGCCAGGCTTTCTGCCTGGGATCGTCGCTTTTATCCAGAAGCAGCGAGCTGTAGCTCAGCACGGCGGTCAGGGGATTGTTTATTTCATGGGCAATGCTTGCCGAAAGCCTGCCGAGCGATGCGAGTTTCAGCGAACGGATGATCTTCTGATTGGTGGCGTCGCTGATCCGGTCATAAATCTCGGGGAAAACCGATTCCAGTTCATCTTCTTTCTGATGGATGGTCTGGGTGATTGCCACCTCCGGTTCGCATTCATCCCGGCGTTCGAACGTGTCGGCATTTTCAACGAGGAGATTGGCATATTCGATATCAGCTCTGATTTTTTTGATCATTCGGTTAAAGGAATGGGCAAGCTTGCCTACCTCTCCGCCATTGGCCCGGATCGGACTGACGGTTTTGAAGTCGCCTCGCGATACCGCCTTCAGCTTCTCGATCAGCGCATTGACCGGCCGCAAAATCCAGAACAAAAGGAAGGAGCCAAGCGGCGTCATAATCAAAAAGAAGGCAGCGATATTCCATCTGTTGAGGTCAATCTTCCGGTCGACGCTGGCAAGGGAGATGGCCATGTCGAAGACGCCGATGATCTTTTGCGACTCGGGATGAACCGTGTGGCACTGAGTCGCGCAAGCCGGCTGATTGTAGATCACCCTTGTCACTTCGATCACGCTGCGTTTTCCATCGGAGGCGGGGACGATCCGGGCGCGTTTTCTTTGAGCGGGCGCTTCCAGCGCGTTGTCATCTTTGGGGAAATAAGCGCCTTGCTTTTCCGCATTGCCAAAGAAGCGGCCGATTTCCTGCGGAATGGTGCTTTTCCTGATTATCCCTTTATTATCAATGAATCGGATCGATTCTATGGCGTCAGTTTTATGCTGAATCTGTTCGATCAGCCTCTGGAGTTTGAAACTGTCATTCTCGGACATGTAAATCGTCGCCGCAGACTCAATCGCGAGTCCCAGATGATCGGCCCCGTTGAGCGCTTCGTCGATCATTTGCGGCTCCTGAATGTTGATCGTGTAATAGGCGGCCATGGCGACGCATACGACCAGGGCTCCGCTGATGAACACAAAAAGTTTGAAGCCGAGGCTTTGAAAATAATACTGTTGAATCCCAAAGGTCTTTTTCAGGAACAGAATCAGCTTGGCCATGTCGTGTTTACACCCCGCCGAGAGGTTATCTCAGAACATCTACAGTGTAACCGGCTGTTTCGGAACGGTTGCGAGTGCAAAACCGCCGTTAAGGGAAAAAATATTGTTTCTCAACCTTTTATCAATACTCTTTTAGAAGGTCGGAGCATCAATCGTACGGGCAACTTTTTCAATGCGCACAGCCGATACTTTAAATTCAGGAATTTTCGCGATCGGATCGAGGGCGTCGTTAGTTAGCTTGTTGATTGGGGCTTCCCAGTAGTGAAACGTGGTGAAAAGAACGCCCGGGGGGACACGCTCGCTTATGTCCGTGCGGATGAGAATTTTCCCCCGCCGGGATGCCAGCGAGACCATTTCTCCTCCGGAAATGCCCTGTGCGGCAGCATCGGAGGGATTGATTTCGAGGATTGCCTCCGGCGCCAGCATATTTAAACTCGGCGAGCGCCGCGTCATCGTTCCGGTGTGATACTGGTATTGGATGCGGCCGGTGGAGAGTAAAAATGGAAATTCGGCATCGACTTCTTCGGAAGCCGGGCGATATTTGATCGCCGTCAACAGTCCCCTGCCGCGATTAAAGGTCTTTTCGAAAAGGAAAGTGGTGCCCGGATGGTCGATGTCCGGGCATGGCCATTGCAAGCCGCCTTCGCGGTCGAGACGGTCATAGGTGAGGCCGGCGTAAATCGGCATCTCGCGCCGCATCTGGTTGAATATCTGCTCAGGGGAGGAAAAGTCCATTTTTACCCCCATCAGTTGGGCAATGCGCTGTGTTATGCGCCAATCGGGAAAACTGTTTCCTACTGTGTCGATCGCGGCGCGCACCCTCTGCACCCGGCGTTCGGTGTTTGTAAAAGTGCCGTCTTTCTCTGCCCAGGAGGCGCCAGGCAGAACGACGTCGGCCAATTTGGCGGTTTCCGTCAGAAAGATGTCCTGAACAACGAGGAAATCCAGTTTGCGCAGGGCCGCTTCCGCATGGTTTGAATTCGCATCGGAAAGAACCGGATTTTCTCCCATGATATACATGCCGCGTATTTTGCCCGCGTAGGCGGCCGGGATAATTTCGGTTGCGGTCAGGCCCGGCGTCTCGGGGAGTTCCCCAGCCCCCCAGGCGGCGGCGCTCCTTTTGCGGGCTTCCGGATCCGCTACCGCTGCGTAGCCAGGCAGCAGATTCGGCAGCGCGCCTGCATCGCCAGCCCCCTGAACGTTATTCTGTCCCCGCAGGGGGTTGACCCCCGTGCCCCACCTTCCGAGATTGCCGGTGATCATGGCGAGATTGGCAATCGATTTGACGTTGTCCGTCCCGGTGATGTGCTGGGTGATTCCCATTGCATAGAGGAAAGAAACACGTCCTGACTTGCCGATCAGCTCGGCGGCCGCGCAGATTTCAGCAGCCGGAACGCCGGTGATTTCGGCAACCAGTTCCGGCGGATAGTTCTGGAGTTCGGCGGCAAGTTCATCGAATCCCTCGCATCTTTCCGCAATGAATTGCTTGTCGTGCAGATTGTTTTTGACGATCCAGTGCATGATGCCGTTGAGCAGCGCCACATCCGTGCCGGGTTTGTGACGCATCCAGTAATTTGCCTGATCGACAAGATCGATTTTCCGCGGGTCGGCGACAATGAGCTTTGCCTTGCGGCGATCCACGGCCCGTTTGATGAAATGTGAGATAATCGGGTGGTTTTCGCTGGTATTTGTGCCAGTTACAAAGATAAGATCGGTATCTTCAATTTCCGCGATCGAGTTGGTCATCGCAGCGCTTCCGAATACAGCGGCCAGACCGGCCACCGTCGAGGCGTGTCAGAGGCGGGCGCAATGGTCTATGCTGTTGGTTTTGAAGGCCTGTCTGGCTAACCTCTGGACAAGATAATTTTCCTCATTTGTGCATCTTGCACTGGAAAGGGCCGCCAGCGACTGCGGACCGAAGGCCTCGCGAATGCGCAGAAACTCCCGCGCCACTCTGGTCAGCGCCGCGGTCCAGGTGGTTTCTTCAAGTTCGCCGGCCTCGTTGCGCACCAGCGGCCGATTGAGTCTCTCGGGGCTGTTGATGAAGTTGTATCCGAACCTTCCCTTCGAGCAAAGTCTGCCGCGATTCACACCGACGCCGTCTCTCGTGGTTACGCCGACCACGCGGTTATTCACCACATTCAGATCGAGCTGGCAGCCAACGCCACAGTATGTGCAGGTAGTTTGCGTCTTTTTTGTCTCCCACGGCCTGCCTTTTTTGGTAGCCATGCGCTCTTCGATTGCATTCACCGGACAGACGCTCATGCATTCGCCACAGGAAATGCAGCGCGACGGCAGAGCCGGATCCATCATGACCGGCCGGATTACCGAGCGCGCGCCCTGGGCGGTCATGGTGATGGCGCCCAGTCCGCGAATCTCCGCGCATGCCTTCACGCATCTGCCGCAGAGAATGCAGCGGCTCGGATGATAGTCGAGAATGGGCGTCGAAAACGGTTTCCAGGGATTGCTTTCCGTTTTGATGCGATACTCGGAAAGGTCGTACTCGGAAAGATCATACTCGTAAGCCAGGCCGCGCAGTTCGCAATTTCCGCTCAAAGGGCAGGAAGGACAGTTCAGCGGATGGTTGGCGAGGATCATTTTGAGCACCTCGCGGCGCAGATTGAAGAGCCTTTCCGAACGTGTCGCGATCGCCATCCCCGGGAGAGCCTGGGTATTGCACGCCGTGGCCGGCCGTTCAAAACCATCGATCTCGACGACGCACACACGGCAGGAGCCTATCGGTTCAAGTGCCGGGTGGTGGCAAAGAGTGGGTATCCGCACGCCTGCCTTTCTGGCGGCGTCAAGAATTGTCGATCCTTCCGGAATGGCCACAAGGGAGCCGTCTATACTGATTGTGATCTCTTTTTTGTCCATAGCAGTTATTGTCGTCATTTTCACTCTTCCGTCACGAACATGGCCACCCGGTAACAGCGGAGACACCTCTGCGCCTCATGAATCGCCTCTTCAGGATTGTAGCCCTGCTCAATTTCATTAAAATCGCCGATACGTTCTGCAACCGATCGCTGATCGAGATCGCAGCGGATTTCGTCGCCGACCCGATCCACAGGCGTTGCAGGAAGATCCATCGCCTTGATCATCCGGTATAAGAACTCGCTTTCAGGCAGTCTCATCTTTTCGCCGCGGAGATAGAGATCGATCACCTGCGCGGCATGGATGCCGTTGCCCATGGCATCGATCAGCGCCTTGGGTCCTGTCACGCAGTCGCCGGAAGAGAAAACTCCGTCCTGACTGCTCATCAGCGTATCCTTGTCGATCTCGATTGTTCCCCATTTAGTTGATTTTATAGGGAAGGCATCGCTGGAAAACGAAAAGTCCGTTGCCTGACCAATTGCGGGAATGACCACATCGCAGGGAAGCAGAAATTCGGAGCCGGCAACCTCAACCGGGCGCCTCCGTCCTGATGCATCCGGCTCTCCGAGCGCCATCTTGATGCAGTTCATCCCGGTAACCTTTCCGCCTTCAATCTCGAGACGCAGCGGATGGGTGAGAAAATGAAATTCGACGCCTTCCAGTTGCGCGTCCCTGATCTCTTCATGGTCCGCCGGCATCTCCTTTTCCGTCCGCCGATAAACGACGCTCACCCGGGAATATCCAAGCCGCACGGCGCTGCGGGCGCAATCCATCGCCACGTTGCCGCCGCCGACTACAACCACATGCCTGCCCTCCGGGGGGGTAAATTTGCCAAGGGGCAGCAGCGTATTCATGTCACGGAGGAATTCAACGCCGGAAACCAGTCCGGATGGCTTCAAATCCTCTCCCTCCATGCCGACATCCTTGCTGCCATGGGCGCCGATGGCGATCAGCACCGCGTCATATTCGGAGCGGATCTCTTTGAGAGTAATGTCCCTGCCGACCCGGACGCCGTAGCTGAATTCCACCCCTTCGCCGGCGATGCGCGTTACCTCCGTACTGATGATCTCGCGGGGAAGCCGATAGTCCGGGATGCCGACCGCGCTCATCCCGCCTGGTTCATTAAGGGCCTCGAACACCCTGACGCGGTAACCGTTTCTCCGCAGAAAAAACGCCGCGGTCAATCCCGCCGGGCCTGCCCCGATGATCGCCACTTTTTTATCGGAGGTCAGGGGAAGGGGGACGATCCGGGTAATTTTGGTTACTGCATTGGAATAGACCTGATCGCTTGCGAAACGTTTGAGCGACTTTATCGAGACGGAGGAATCCAGCTCCCTGCGGCGGCAGACTGACTCGCATGGTTTGACGCAGACTCGGCCGCAGATTCCGGCAAGCGGATTTTTACGAACGATGATGCTTAAACTTTCAAAGTAGTTTCCACTGCGAATCGCATCGATATAGCGGGGCACATCCAGATGGGCGGGGCACGTCTCGATGCAGGGCGCCGTGGCCATGGCATGATAGACTCCGCGAGCCAGCGGACGCCGTTCCCGTATTGCCTGTTCGAAAACCTCGGGCATGATCTCCAGCGCTTTCAGAAGGGCGTTCATCGATGTATGCCCGAGTTCGCACATCGATGTATCGCGGATCACAACGGCCATTTTCCGGATTTCGTCAAGGTCGTGCTGAGAACCGAACCCATTGGCGATGGCGCCGAGCCTGTCGGCTACGACCTGCGTGCCGACGCGGCAGGGGGTGCAGTAGCCGCAGCTTTCGTCCTGAACCTTCTGGACATAAGCGCGAAACATGTCGACCACCGGCGCTTCGCGGTCGAAAATGAAAAAGCCGTCCCAGCCGATAAAAGCCCTCAGCCGGTTTTCCTTCAGCAACCTGTCGACATCCGGATATGAATCCTCGATCGCATCTTGAGCAATATTCCGATTGTCGGTGAGTTTGTCCTGCCAGGACCCAATGATCACTTTAGCCACAGTTAGGCCTCACTTATGAGAGATGTACTTAATAAAAGTGGGTCGCTTATAGACCAAAAGAAGAAAAGCTACAACAAAAAAATTGCTGTTCCGGTAAAACGATCACCATATCTCTCGCTCAAGTATTCGGGCGATGGACATCATCTGCTTTTCATTGAGTTTGCTGACGTTTTCCTCTATCCAGCGCAAGTCGCCGCGGGCGATGGCGCTTTTCGCCTCGGAACTGATGTTGTAATCTTTCAGGGCGTCGGAACCTTCCATGTAGAGACGGTCAAAAAAGTCGGGATCGTCCACTGTTCTCTCGAGGATCTGGAGAACGAGGGTTTCCCGGATCGCCTTCTTGGGGTTGAGTTTGCCGAGGGCGTCAAAGACCGTGTCGCTGAACTCCTTCGGGGTAAAGGGCTTGGGAATGTAATCATACGCCCCGAGTCTCATCACATCGCGCGCCGTCCCCATCGACGGATACCCGGTGATCACAACGACGGTGAGGGTGGGGTTGTCTTTGCGCAGCCGGCGTATAACCTCAACGCCGTTCAGTTCCGGCATCATGATGTCGGTGACAAACAAATCCACGTCCCCCCGGCCGGCGATGTCAAAACATTCCTGCACGGAGGTGGTCGTGATCACCTCCAGACCCGTTCCGGCGAGGATATCCCTGCACGTCTTGAGGATTACCTCCTCGTCGTCCAGAATCAGAACACTTTTGGCTTTTTCCTGCATTTCATTCATTCCTCTCTCCCTTGCAATGACATCAGTCTGCTTCCACCCGGACGGCGCAGACCTTGAACTCAGGTATTTTCCCTATCGGATCGAGCGCCGGGTTGGTCAGCATATTAACAGGAGCTTCATAAAAATGGAAGTTCATAAATATCATCCCCCGAGCGGAGCGGGCGGTTATCTTTGCCCTGACCTTCAGCGCACCCCGCCGGGAAGTGACGATTACCGTCTGTCCCTCCGTTATTCCCAGGGTTTGCGCGTCCAGCGGATTGATTTCCACGAGGGATTCGGGGCAGAGTTCTTCGCTTCCCGCCGAGCGCCGCGTCATCGCGCCGGTATGGTACTGGTACAATACCCGCCCGGTTGAAAGGATAAAGGGATAATCCGCGTCCGGCAATTCGGCCGGCGGCATGTATTCGACGGCATGAAAAAGGCCGAGTCCCCGGCTGAACCCGTCCTTGTGGAGAAAACGGGAGCCGGGGTGATCGGCGCTCGGGCAGGGCCATTGCAGCCCCTCCTCCTCGATCCGGGCGTAGGTTATTCCCCCGTAAATCGGGGCAACGGCATTGATCTCATCCATGATTGCGCGAGGCGAGGGGTAGCGCATCGGGTAGCCCATCCTTGTCGCAATATCGGCAATGATCTCCGCGTCCGTACGGGCCTGACCCGGCGCCTGCACGGCCTTGCGGATGCGCTGTACCCGTCTTTCCGTATTGGTGAAGGTTCCCTCTTTTTCGGCAAAGCAGGCGGCGGGGAGAATCACATCGGCAAGCCTTGCCGTCTCCGTCAGAAATATATCCTGAACGATCAGGAAATCCAGATTTTTCAGAGACTTTTCTACATGGGTCAAGTCCGGATCGGAAAGCAGCGGGTTTTCGCCCATTATGTAAAGGGCCCTGATTTCCCCTGCTGCCGCGCCTTCCATTATTTCCATGACGGTTCTGCCGGGTTTGGCTGAAAGAGAGACGTTCCAGGCCTTCTCCAGCGTGGTGCGCGCGTCGAGGCTCTCCACGGGCTGGTAGCTGGGAAAGACGTTCGGCAGCGCCCCCATGTCGCAGGCGCCCTGGACGTTGTTCTGACCCCGCAGGGGATCGACGCCGCCCCTTTCAACGCCGACATTTCCGCAAAGCATCGCCAGGTTTGCACAGGACTTGACGTTATCGGTTCCCGTCGTGTGCTGCGTTATCCCCATCGCAAAGAGAATTGCGGCCCGGGGCGCCTTCGCATAGAGATGCGCAGCCTGGCGGAGGTCTTGAGCGGCCACTCCGGAAATCTTCTCGACCAGTTCAGGCGTGTAGGCGGCGACAGTCGTTGCCAGCTCGGCAAAACCTTTTGTTCGCTCCGCGATATATTCTTCGGCGTGGAGCCCTTCAGCGATGATAATGTTCATTATGCCGTTCAGGACGGCAACATCCGTTCCCGGTTTCTGGCGAAGCCAGAGGGTTGCATAGCGAACCAGGTCGATCTCTCGCGGATCGATGACGATCAGTCCGGCGCCATGCCGGCGAACCGCTCGCTTGATCCGCGACGAGATCACGGGATGGGTTTCCGTCGTGTTGCTGCCCGTTACCAAAAGCAGGTCGGCAAGTTCAATTTCCTCGATGGAATTCGTCATGGCGCCGCTGCCGAAGGCGGCGACCATCCCGGCGATCGTCACGGAGTGGCACAGACGGGCGCAGTGATCGACATTATTGGTGCCGATAACCGCACGCATGAATTTCTGAAAAAGATAATTTTCCTCGTTGGCGCAGCGGGCCGAGGAGAGTCCGGCGATGCTGTCCGCTCCGGATTCCTTTTTGATCTTCCCGAGACGATTGGCGATGAAATCAGAGGCCTCCTCCCAGCTTGTCTCGGCGAGTTCCCGACCCTTGTTTCTCCGGAGCAGCGGAACCTTCAGGCGATCCGGGTGACCGACAAAATCGAGTCCGAAGCGGCCCTTGACGCAGAGACTTCCGGCGTTCGGCTGCCTATATGAGCGGTTGCCGGTAACCTTGACGATCCGGTTGTGGTGGATATTGAGATCCATCTGACAGCCTACCCCGCAGTATGGGCAGGTTGTCCGCACCTTTTTGAGCTCCCAGGGACGGCCGGCGAAGCGGGCCTGTTTGAATGTCAGCGCTCCCACCGGACAGGCATCGACGCATTCGCCGCAAAAGTAACAGAGGGAATCGATATAGTCGGCATCGAAGGCGGGGCCTACCCTGGTGCCGCTGCCGCGACCCGAAAAATCGAGCACCTCGTTTACCTGAATTTCGTTGCATACCCGGACGCAACGCCCGCAGAGGATGCATTTGTTGAGATCGCGCTGAATCATGGCGTTGGTCTGCTCGATCTTATATCCCGGAGGGATGATTTTAAAACGCGGCTTTTCGATCCCCAGTTGATAGATGAGATCCTGGAGCTCGCAGGCGCCGTTCTGTTCGCAGATCAGACAGTTGTGATCGCCGGAGGACCAGAGGAGTTCCACAATCATCTTTCTGGCAGCGATGACCCTGGGAGAGCTTGTGGCAATGACCATGCCGGGGCTGACCGGCGTACAGCAGGCGGGAATCAGGGTTCTGGCATTCTCCACTTCCACGACGCAGACGCGGCAGGCTCCGACATCAGTTGTTCCTGAATAATGGCAAAGCGTAGGAATCGCAATGCCCTGTTTTTGGGCAACTTCGAGGATCGTCTGTCCGGCAACCGCTTGAGTGTCCATCCCATCAATGCTCAAATTGATCGTTTGCTCCATGACAAGCTCCTTGGCTTTGCATCAGGACAATATCCCGGGTTTTCCACGGCAACTGCTGCGGGAAAAGCAGCGTTATCCAGTCCGGCGAGTTATTCCCTTCCGGGGGCGGATGGGCCTTTCTCCCGCACGATGCGTTCCTCGTACTCGTTGCGGAAATAGCGAATGGTGCTCAAAACCGGATTGGGCGCCGTCTGGCCCAATCCGCAAAGGGCGGTGATCTTGATCATGCCGGCCAACTCCTCGAGCCGTTCTATATCGCCTGGTTTCCCCTTGTTTTTGGCAAGACTGGTCAGTATCTCGAGCATCCTTTTTGTTCCCTCCCGGCAGGGGACGCACTTGCCGCAGCTCTCTTCGCAACAAAACTCCATAAAGAATTTTGCAACATCGACCATGTTTTTTTCATCATTCATGATGATCAGACCGCCGGAGCCCATGATCGCGCCGAGTTCGGCAACCTTTTCATAGTCAATCGGCGCATCGAGATGTTCTGCCGGGATGCAGCCGCCGGAAGGCCCCCCCAATTGGGCAGCCTTGAATTGCCGATTGTCGCGCATGCCGCCGCCGATATCGAACACGATTGTTCGCAGCGTCGTCCCCATGGGCACTTCCACCAGTCCGACGTTGTTGATGTCACCGGTTAAGGCAAACACCTTGGTGCCTTTGCTTTTTTCAGTTCCTGCGGAGGCATACCAGGCGGCCCCCTTCAAGATGATCTGGGGGACGCTGGCCAATGTTTCCACGTTGTTAAGAACGCTGGGTTTTCCCCAGAGTCCGGAAACGGCGGGGAAGGGGGGGCGCGGCCGCGGCATCCCCCTTTTTCCCTCGATAGAGGTCATCAAGGCTGTTTCTTCGCCGCAAACGAAGGCGCCGGCCCCCTGATAAACCTCCAGATCAAAGTCAAACCCCGTATCCAGAATATTCTCCCCAAGCAGACCGTAGTCTTTAGCCTGGGCAATGGCGATGTTCAACTGCTGAATTGCCAACGGATATTCAGCCCGGCAGTAGATATATCCCTGGTGCGCGCCGATTGCCTTGGCCGCAATAACCATCCCTTCGAGAACCGCCTGCGGGTCGCCCTCCAGAACGCTGCGATCCATATAGGCGCCGGGATCGCCTTCATCGGCGTTGCAGATGACGTATTTGACGTCTCCTTTTGACTGGGAGGCAAACCGCCATTTCGCGCCGGTGGGAAAACCGGCGCCTCCTCGCCCCCGCAGACCGGAGTCGGAAACCTCCTTGATGATTTCCTCGGGGGTCATTGTTGTCAGGGCCTTGACCATGCCGGCATAGCCATCCCGGGCGATGTAGTCTTCAATCTTTCCCGGATCGATGATCCCCCTGTTTTTTAAAACCCGGATTTTCTGGTGGGAGAAAAAAGGCACTTCCTGCATGGTTGGGATTGTTTTTGCTGTATCATGCTCATCCATGGGCCGAAACCTCCTGGAACGATGTTTGAAAATGTAGAGCAATCCTGATGGCGATTGCCGTCAAAGCAACATGATTATCCAAT
>CAZKHU010000045.1:0-23046 GCA_964552725.1 uncultured Syntrophus sp. | reverse complement strand
ATCGCGATTGTTTCGGCGGAGTTCTCTCCGACGTAAAGGTCGAAGATCGTGCCGGGTTCCGCCAGCACGTATCCGAAGGGGCTTGTCACCTTGAGTGCTGTTTGCCCATTGCTTGAAAAACGGGCCATCCCCGAGGCCACATCCATTTCGGAAAAATCGTTTTCGAGGCTGATGAACTGGATTTGAGTGCTGTTTCCAATCCTGAGCGAAAGCCCGTTGGGGACGAGCAGTTCAGCCATCCCGGCGCTTCCTGAAAAGAGCGTGTCCCCGACGCCGAAAGGCGCATCCCTTACGACGGCCACCCAGTCATTCTCCTCGGGGACATATCGGAGCAGCTCCCCCTCTATATGAAATATCCGGCCTACAGTCATCGCAGGCGTTTCTGCCGCAGGCGCCGGCAGCGCTGTCAGCAGGGCCGCTGCAAAAAGACAAATCAGCCATCCGTGAAACGATTTCAAGCTCTTCATCGTTCATGCCTCTTTAAGGATCAGGATTATTTTTTGATATTTCCCTTCTTCCATTGGCCTGGCTGCCGCAGCCCGGAACCGGCGGTTAAAACCGCATCACCTCGGCGAGTGGAGAAATCCCCTTTCGAGCATTTTATTGAGGAGAGCCTCGGCGCGGGCGGGGTTGAAGGCGCCGCACATGCAGCACTTGGCCATCATCAGGGCGGCCCGGCGGGGGGTCATCCGCCGCAGGCGCACCTGTTCGATCATCTTGCGGATCAGACTGAAAGAAACCATCCCGTGGCCGCACATGGTGTTGAATTCCTGCACTTCCCGTTCGGGCAGACGGTCTTTCGCCCCCCAGACGCCCAGGGAATGTTCGGCGCTGTGGCGGCTGATTCCCGCCTTCTTGCAGCATTCCTGAACCTCTTCCATCAGGCCGCTGATGTTGATGCAGATTCCCAGATCGGCCCGGATCAGTTCTTCCACCACCTGGCCGAGGGTGTCGAGGTCAGTGAAGACGGCGGCCCCCACGGTGCCGTCAGTCTGTCTGCTGATCAGTTCATCCATCTGGACATTGTCCTGGTGCATGCTCCCGATCTTCATGTCGCCCATGTTTACCGGGTTGTGCTTCAGGCAGATCCGCATGAACTCCCGGATTTTCTCGGCCGATCCCTCACGGTTTATCCCTTTGGCCGTATGAACAAAGATCGTGTAGTCCTGGCGCAGGTCTTCGGCCAGGCCCTGTCTATGCAATGTGTTTGTCATGTTGTTGCCTCCTTGAAGAGCGGTCGTCCCAATCCCAGGTTTGTCTTGCCGTTGGGGGAGAGCCGGTAGCCTGCCTTTTTCACCCATTCCTCATGGGGGATCGTTCCGTCGGCCAGGCAGCGGGAGGCAACGCCGACGCTGATCACCGTGTCGATTTCGTGCTGCACCTTCTCCAGCGTTTCCAGAAAAACGGGAATTTTCTCCAGTTCAGTCTTTAACTCGATGATCGCCGAAAGGACCTTTTCCGCGAGGATGTCCGGCCGCATCCGCCCCGTACGGGTATCCTCCATCAGCAGGGTGACGGGGTTTTCCTGCTCGAAGTGGGGCGCCAGGGGCGCCAGGGCCATCGCTACCCGCTCCACGTCCCGGAAGCGGGCTCCGATTCCCGGCCGGCCGATCTCTACGACGAAGCCTGCCTCGCCGTGGCGGAGCCTTCCGGTTACATCGTTGCTCTTGATCTCGTCAGTTCCCCGGCCCGGCACTCCGGTTCCCGGATGGACGACGGTGGGGTTGCTGAACTGGGCGCGCAGGAGCCTCGGCATGGCGAGTTCGGGGGGGGTGAGGGCGCCTGTGGGACAGAGGTCCGCATCGGCCAGGTAACCGAGCTTCAGTGGGGCGAGCATCTTGCGGATGGCGCGGACAAACCAGGGCGGGTAGCCCTCGTTGCGGAGGACCCGATGGCAGGTGCCGCACTCCACGCACTCCTCCTGATTCACGACGGAGCGGCCGTCCGCGTCGAGGGAGATCGCCCCCATCGTGCAGACGACGTGGCAGTTGCCGCAGCCGACGCATTTTTTCTTGTCGATATCCATGTTATTCCTTTCCGTTTTCTATTTCTTTGGGGAGATAGTCCTCTCTGACTGGCGAGAAGACCTCAATTGCTACAGAATCTTCAATGATTTCCGCTCCATGATCAACGCCGCCGGGGATGCACCAGGTGTCGCCTGCCTGCGCGTCGCACTCCTCAGCGCCGATCGAGAAACGAATGCGCCCCTTGACGAGATATCCGGTCTGTTCATGAGGATGGGAGTGCCGCGGCAAGACGCTGCCCTTTTGCAGCCGGAATTCCGCCATCAGGGTTTTTTCTCCGTAAACAAGCGTTTTCATGTCGATTCCCTTTATGGCGGGATGATATCCGCCTGCGCTGTGCCTTTCAAACATATCCTGCTCCTTTATCGTTTCCGTGCTTCCTTTGCATTTTGCAACCTCTTCCTGCTGCAAGACAGGCCTGATTTAGAATTCATTATGGATGGGAGCGCCGTTATTGCTATTTCATGCCGCGCCGCGCCGCGAGGAGCAGCGGGTCCCAAACCGGCGAAATGGGCGGGGCATAGGCGGTATCGAGGGTGTAAAGCTCGTCCATCCGCATCCCCTGAGTGGCCGCGGCAACGACCGTATTTATCCTCAGCGCGGAGCCCGGGCCGCCGACAATCTGACCCCCGACAATCACTCGCGAATCATCCTCGAAGAACAGCTTTACCCATATCTCTGCAGATCCGGGAAAGTATCCGGGCAACGTCGTTGCCTTGATCGTTGCGGAGCTGATATGCTTCAGGTCATACCGGTCGATCTCAATCTGGCCGATGCCGGTCTTGGCAATTTCCAGACCGAAGACCCGGGTCACCGCAGTCCCGATTATTCCCGGAAAAGGTTTAAGCTTCTCCCCTTTTGTCTGTAAAACAATGTTTTCGCCGCATAGCTTGCCCTGGCGGTTTGCCGTCAGTCCCAGCGGGATGAAAACATCCTGGCACAGCAGACGATGGTAAACGGTGCAGCAATCGCCGGCGCCGAAGATATGGGGGGCCGAGGTCCTCTGATAGCGGTCAACATGAATTGCGCCGCGGGGACCCAGTTCGAGGCCCGCTTTGGCCGCGATATCGCTGTTGGGTGTAACTCCAATGCTCAACAGTACGCAGTCTGCCGCTACGGAGCTCCCGTCGTCGAGTCTTACAGCCCGCACCTGCTGGTCTCCTTCCAGGCCCACCACCTTGCGGCCGAGAATTACTTCGATGCCGTTTTTTCGCAGCTCATGGTCCGCCAGAAGGCTCATCTCGTCATCCATGATCGACATGACGCGGGGCATTGCCTCTATCAGGGCGACATCCAGACCTGCCCCCCGGAACGATTCCGCCATTTCGACCCCGATGTACCCGCCCCCGATGATTACGGCTTTTTCAGGCTTCCTGCTATCCAGAAAGGCCCTCAGGTCAATGCCGTTCTGGAATTCCTTAAGCGGAAAAACCCCGGGCAGATCAATGCCCGGTATGGGGGGGATGATGGAGCGGGCCCCCGCAGCCAGCACCAGTTCTTCATACTCCTGCTCGAAAGAGCTGCCATCTCCCTGGTTTTTGACTGTGACCGTCCGCGCCTCCGGGTTGACGGAAATGACCTCGTGACCGGTCTTCAGGTTTATGCCGCGCTTGTATATGGCGTCTTCCGGAGCCAGGGCGATGAGTTCCTCGTGGTTGCGTATCTGCCCGGATATGTAATAAGGAATCCCGCAGGCCCCGTACGAGATGTAGTTCTCACGGCCGAAGACAATGACTTCGATGTCGGGAAGTTCACGCTTGATCACGCTTGCCGCGCTCATTCCTGCAGCGACGGCGCCGACAATGACGACAGGTTTCATGGTGCAGCCTCCTTATTGAATGAATATGTTTACGGCTGATATGCTCGGGCAGGCATCGCCCCCCGTACAGCCACTTATTTCCCGCCGCCTGCTCCGTTCATTGGCGCATCATCTGGCGTGACGATAAATCCTGAACAGGGCCGTTGTCAAGAAATATAACCCGGCTGAAATTTGTTGCATTGATATCCGGCATAAAGATCCGTGGCCATGCCCTGCGATTTTATATTTACTTTTTTTGAGAACTGGTGATAGGAGACAGACGGGATTTATTTTTTATTCCAGAATGTCGGCAGGAAGCCGGAAGGAAATCAGGAAGGCTTGGCAGAAAAATGAGTTTGAGTATGGATATTTCAAAGTATACCCCCCGCGAGGAATTCGCAAACAGCATCACCCACGGCGTTGGGATAATCTTTGCGATCGGGGCGCTTGTCATTATGGATGTTTTTGCCGCCCTGTTCGGGGATGCGTGGCATATTGTAAGCTGCAGCATTTTCGGGGCGACGCTGATTATTCTCTATACCGCCTCCACCCTCTACCACAGCATCCCGCTCCAGAAGACGAAGATGCTGCTGCGGATAATAGATCACTCCGCAATATTTCTTTTGATTGCAGGAACATATACACCGTTTACGCTGGTGAGCTTGCGGGGCCCCTGGGGATGGTCGCTTTTCGGCGCCGTCTGGGGGATTGCGCTTTTGGGGGTTGTTTTTCAGGTGTTTCTGCTTCGCCGCTGGCCGTTGTTTTCGGTGGGAATCTATGTCGGCATGGGGCTGATCATCCTTATCGCCATAAAACCGCTTTTTGCCGCATTGTCTCCCGCCGGCTTGAAACTGCTTGTCGCCGGAGGTCTGGCTTACATTCTGGGCCTGATTTTTTACACCTGGAACCGGCTTCCGTACAGCCACGCCGTCTGGCATCTCTTTGTTCTGACCGGAAGCGCGTTGCACTTTTTAGCGGTTCTTTTCTATGTAATTCCAAGGGGTCAGATCTACATTCTACACTTTTAAAAATGTAGAATGTAGATCTGGCCCCTCTTTTTGAAGGAGGGTGATTCATGGATGACTTCAGGATCGCCGTTATGGGCATTGGCGCCACCGGGGCTGTGCTGGCAGCGGCCCTGCTCAGGGTGGATCCGGATACGATGCTTGTCAGCCCCAGACCGGGCCTGGGTGAAGAGATCATAAAAAACGGAATAAGAATTTCCGGAGAATTGGACTATCGTGTTCCGGTGCGCCACTTCTTCGATAATATTGAAAAGTGCAAAGATCGCAATCCGAATCTTATTTTCGTTTCGACCAAGACCTTCCATCTGCCCCAGGTTTTAAAAGAATTGCAGGGGGTGTTCAGGAAAGGGACAAAGATCGTCAGCACCCATAACGGTCTGGGGACTGAGGATCTTATTGCCGAAACGTTTGGGGCGGAAGCGGCATTTCGCATGTCGCTCAATTACGGAGTTTCGCTTAAGGGACCGGGGGAGGTGGAAATGGCCTTTTTCAACCGCCCCAATCCTCTGGGCGCCCTGATTCCGGAAAACCGGGAAACAGGTCTGCGAATCGCTCAAATGCTCTCTGCGGGCGGTCTCGAAACGGAGTTTGTCGAAGACATAAAACTCTATGTCTGGAAAAAGATGATCATGAAATGCACAATGGCCTCCATCTGCGCCGTGACGGACAAGACCATCAAGGAGGCGCTGTCTTTCGCCCCTACCCGGGAAATTGCCGATGCCTGCTTTGCGGAGGTTCTCGCTGTAGCCAAGGCGAAAGGATATGATCTGGGGGATGACTACCTGACCCGCGCACTGGCTTATCTTGAAAAGGTAGGGATTCACAAGGATTCCATGTGCGTCGATATTGCCAACAAGACGCCCACGGAAATCGATTTTCTCGGCGGCAAGGTTGTCGAATACGGGAGAGAGACCGGAGTTCCCACCCCCTGCTACGCAACGATGGCGAACCTGGTACGGGCAATGGAAGACAGATATCTCAAACTTCGTTCGGCAAGCGTTCTTTGAATGCCCTGCCGATATTCCTGAGCGGTTTGGCGAAGATTTCTGCTTTCAAAAATCCCGTTTGGTTTCCTTCTTTATCGTTTCCACCACCTGGCGGACATCGCCGAGGCATCACTTGCCTTGGGGATTTTTTACCTCGCAATTACAGCCATTGACGCCTTTTTCTTTTTTGATTTTTTCCAAAATGGTCGAGTAGCCATTGGCATGAAAATCTTCTTCAATGTCCTTTTTTGAATATTCAAAGCAGTAACATATCAGATCATTGTCTTCTAACTGACTTTTATTGTCGTGTTTTAAATCCGGCATGATCATTATTCCCCCATCTCCCGTCGGGATTGAGGATTCTAAGACGGAAATCGCAGGTGTCACTGGAGAGCGGGCCGAGAAGAATCCCGTCTGATCCAACACCATATCGGAGACTATGTCAAACCGATTTTTTCGGCCAACGTAAAACTCAGCGGCTGACGGCCTTTTGCCAGTCCGTTGGAGTTTTACGTTGGGTGGTAGTGACCAATCCTTCAATTTTGTTATTCAAGGCGCCTTTTCAAGACGCTCTGCTACCCAAACTTTGATAATAGATTGTCTGGGTACACCCAAACGCCTTGCTTCTTTATCCAGTAATTGAATCATCCACACGGGGAAATCTACATTTACCCTTTTCTGTTCCTGCTCCCGCCGTCTTGCCTTTGAGATATCAAGATGCCGGGAAATATCCCCGCCATCATCAAATTTTTTGTCAAACTCACGAGCCTTCATATATATCAACCTCCTCTTTTCTGGATCGTCGCAGCGAAATAATTCTTATCTTTTCAGACCGATAGGTAATAACGCCTGACCATGATTTCCCTGAAATATTGCCGATTACCAGAAATCTTGGTTCATCGCTGGTTATAACTGGAATCTCAATTAGATCAGGATCATTCCACAGGGCTTGGGCTTCGTAAAAGTCAATCCCATGTTGGGCCACTTATTGGGAGTGGTTTCAAGGTGAATCAAAAGGCGAGTCTACCCAAGATTGTTCCAACCAAGAAAAAGAGCAAGCCTTGAAAAATATAGAAAATTCCGAAAATCCAGGCGACTGGATTGATTTTGTTACGCAATAATTTCATTTAACCCTTCTATGGCCTGATTCAACTCTTCCAGAGATGCTTTACCGATGACTTTCCCGATTCTTTCTACAGACAGGGTTCGGATTTGACTAATTTTAAGCCATGATTTCGTGGGTAAATTTGGAGATTTCAGTTCAAGGGTTAATGGGAACCCAGCTTTTTGTGGTTGGCTTGTAATAGCCACGGCTATAACTGTACCTGAGCTGTCATTAAAAATGTCGTGGCTCAGAATGAGAACAGGGCGCAAGCCCGCCTGTTCATGACCTCGCACGGGATTCAAATCCGCCCACCGAATTTCACCTCTCAATATTCTGGCCATTGACTAACATCCTCAGCTAATCCTTCTTCTGCCATAGCTTTTTCAAATTTCGGATCGAGTTTGGCGCATTCAATAGATAGCCGACTGCGCTTCATTCTGGCGAGTTTTTCGCGCACAGCATCACAGATTGCCTGACTGCGATTTTGAAAATAATTTTCCTCGACCAGTCTATCCAATTCACCGATAAATTCGGCATCCATTGTAATTGCTATTTTTGCTTTTCCCATAATCAACCTCCTTCATTGGTATTCCATTATATCATACCAATGAAGAGAGAAGCAAATATAATTTTGTATTTTGGGGCGTAACGAAAAGCTCAGCCGGCGCCGCCCACCTGGGCGCGATCGGCTGGAGCGCCCTGTTCGGCGGCAATGCCCGGAACTTTGTACTCAATACGGCCATTATTCCATACAGGAATTTTGTAATGATCACCAAAGAGCCCGCTGGATACGCTGCTTATGAAAGGGTAAGAGTCGGGCGACCCGAAAGATGGGTAGGGGGTAACTGCCTGATTTTCATGACGGAGGAAATTTCTCCTGCCTTGTGTAAGTTGACCTTAAAAATACGTTCTGTTCTGCAATTTGATGCGGGGGTAAAACAATCATCCTTGTTTGATTTACCGGCGCGACGGGTGTATAAGTACCGGCAGGGATGTGGATATCATAAGAGCAAGGGCCGTTTTATCCGCGATATTGTCGCATAATCTTCCCCGATTTCCGGCAAAGGCGCGAAGTGCAAGGGGTAGGGTCTATAATTATTTTTACTTGCCGGGGTCTTATGCCCAATACGGAGGGGACAATGAGCGTTAATGAACTTGCCGGTAAAATCGCGCCGCGATCGATTCTTGCCAATATTCCGCGCCTTGTCGCAGCCTACTATACCCATATCCCGGATGTTTCCGATTCCGCCGAGCGGGTTGTCTTCGGCACCTCCGGCCATCGGGGCTCGTCTTTGAAAAACAGTTTTAATGAGGGGCACATTGCCTCGATCTGCAGGGCCATCTGCGAATACCGGAAGGCCAATGGGATAAACGGACCGCTCTTCATCGGCATGGACACGCACGCCCTTTCCGAGGCGGCGCTGATGACCGCGCTCGAGGTTTTCGCGGCGGCGCGCTTGACGGCAATGGTGCAGCGCAGTTTCCGCTACACGCCGACGCCCGTTATCTCGCACGCAATTCTTGCATACAACCGCGGCAGGAAAAACGGGCTTGCCGATGGCATTATCATCTCCCCCTCCCATAACCCCCCGGAAGACGGCGGAATAAAGTACAATCCTCCGAATGGCGGGCCGGCGGATACCGGGACGACGGCGATTATTGAAAAGAGGGCAAATGAACTGCTTGCTGTCGGGGCAGGGAGAATCCGCCGGATGCCTTTTGAAAAAGCCATGAAATCCGGGTATATCTGTGAATATGACTACGTGCACCCGTACATCAGCGATCTCGTTAAGGTTGTCGATATAGACATAATCAAAAGCTCAGGCATCCGAATGGGGGTTGATCCGCTCGGCGGCGCGGCGGTTGATTTCTGGGCGCCGCTTGCTGAACTCCATGGGCTTTCTCTCCAAGTCGTAAACACGATCGTCGATCCGACCTTTTCGTTCATGACCGTGGACAGGGACGGCAAGATCCGGATGGACTGCTCATCGCCTTATGCGATGGAGAGTCTGGTCGGCCTGAAGGAGCGCTTCGATATCGCCTTCGGCAACGACACCGACGCCGACCGCCACGGGATCGTGACCAAAAGCGAAGGATTGATGAATCCCAACCACTTCCTTGCCGCTGCCGTCCGGTTTCTCTTCGAAAACCGTCCCGGCTGGAAAAAGGATGCAGCGATCGGAAAAACAATCGTTACAACCGCGCTGATCGACCGCCTGGCCGCGGCTCTCAGGAGGAGAATCTGCGAGGTTCCCGTCGGGTTCAAGTGGTTTGTGGCGGGTCTTTTGAGCGGCGACTATGGTTTTGGCGGCGAGGAAAGCGCGGGGGCCTCGTTTCTCCGAAAAGACGGCGCCGTCTGGACAACCGATAAAGACGGGATCATCATGGGGCTCCTGGCTGCGGAAATGACGGCAAAAACCGGCAAGGACCCGGCAGAGCTCTACCGCGAACTGGAAAATCGGTTCGGCGCCTCTTTTTCAACCAGGATTGACGCCCCGGCAACGGCGGAGCAGAAAAAGGCGCTGAAGAATCTTTCCCCGGAGATGGTCGCCGCGCGGGAACTGGCGGGCGAGCCGATTCTGGCTTGTCTGACGCGCGCGCCGGGAAACGGTGCCGGGATCGGAGGGCTGAAGGTTGTCGCCGCGAACGGCTGGTTTGCCGCCCGGCCATCGGGGACGGAGGATATCTACAAGATATACGCCGAGAGCTTTGTCGGCGAGGGGCATCTCGAGCGGATTGTTAAAGAGGCTGTGGCTATCGTGGATGGCGCCTTTACCGGAGCCGGCCTCCGGTAAAAGGGAAAAACGCCTGCAAACATCAGCATTTTTTAATTATTGATAACTTATCAATGGCAAAATACCGATCAGTTTATCCCTTCATCGCCCTGGCGTTTCTGCTTCTGGCGGCGGCGCCGCTTTTTGCCGGCGAACCTCTGACGGTCGCCATCGAAGGAATCGAGGGGGATGTTCTCAAAAATGTTGCCGCCGCCCTCGCCCTGCCGGAAGGATTTGTTGAAGAGGGGAGTGTGGACCCCCTTTTGCTCAGACGTTTTGGAGAGCAGGCGGAGAGCAAGGTTAGAACGGCGCTGGAGCCATTCGGTTATTACCATGCCGCGATCGCTGTCCGGAGCGAAGAGACGGCCCCGGGAGAGTATTTGCTCCGGGTAAGCGTGACCCCGGGAGAGCCGGTGCGCCTGACTGAGGTGCTGGTCGCCCTGCATGGGCCGGGGGCGTCGGAAACGTCACTGCAGGAGATTGTCGCTTTATTCCCCTTGGCGGAAGGGGATGTGCTGCGCCAGCATGACTACGAGAGGGCAAAAGAAAAGCTGCTGTCCAGGTCGCAGGAGCTGGGGTATCTGGATGCGGCCTTTTCCGTCCATGAGATTCTCGTTGCAGAAGGCGCCCTGAGCGCGCGGATAAGGCTGGAGATGGAAACGGGAAATCGCTATTATTTCGGCGATGTGAGGATAGAGGGCGCCCCGGACTATCCGGAGGCGTTTCTGCGCCGTTATCTGACGTTCGGCAAGGGCGATCTTTTTTCTTACGAACGGACAGGCGAGACGCAACTCAATTTTATCAATTCCGAGCGTTTCCGGGAGGTGAATATTCTACCCCGGAAAGAGGAGGCCGCGGGAGCGAGGATTCCGATCCTTGTTTCGTTAAAGCAGGGGGCAAGCCGGACTCTTCGCCAGGGCGTAGGTTACGGCACTGACACCGGGGGGAGGTTCAGCCTGCGTTACCGAGACCTGAATGTCCTGCGGCTTGGCCATGAATTGCAGGCAAATTGGTACGTTTCAGAGTTTCTGCAGGGTCTGTCAACAGGTTACATCATCCCGGACAAAGTCGATATCAGCAGTTACAATGCCGTGCAGTTGAACTTGCAGCGGGAAGACGTCTCCACCTACAGCAGCGAATTTGTCGCCCTCGAGTTTAATAAAACCCGCAGTCTGACAAAGAAGGTTCTGGCGACCGGTTATCTTAAATTTCAGCAGGAGAACTATACAATAGGGCTTCAGGACTCGAACGCCCGTCTGGTTATGCCGGGATTGCGCCTTGCCGGAAATTTTTACGACAGCCTTGCGCGTCCCGAGAAGGGCTATCATTTGGCGATCGAGGCGCGCGGAACGGAACAGTGGCTGGGTTCTAGCATAGGCTTGTTGCAGATCATCTCCGAAGGCGGTTTTATTCTGCCCCTGCCCTGGCGGTTTTTCCTCCAGGCGCGGGGAAAGGTGGGGATTTCACTTTTGCGCGATCCGCTGAGCGATTTGCCCCCGTCCCTGCGTTTTTTTGCCGGCGGGGATCAGAGTGTGCGCGGTTACGCCTATCAGTCGCTTGGCCCCACGGATGCAAGCGGGCAGGTTGTCGGCGGAAAAAATCTGCTTTTCGGCAGTCTGGAGGCGGAAAAGCGGATAGGGGAGGACTGGGGGGCTTCCGTCTTTTACGATACAGGCAACGCATTTGATTCATTCAGCAATTTACGGATGGCCCAGGGGGCCGGGGTCGGCGTGCACTATTACACGCGGGTCGGGGCGCTTAATTTTTCCTTGGCTCGTCAGCTCAATATTGACGACCCCGGGATACGGATTCATTTCACCGTCGGTATCGGATTTTGAAACGATTAGCCATTTATGGAGCGATATTCCTTGTCTTCGCGGTTCTGATAGCTGCCGGCTGGCGGGGAGCGGTTTGGGTTCTTTACACCGAGGATGGCGTCCGCTGGCTGCTTGATTCCGTCTCCCGCCACACGCCGGTACAGATAGCTGCCCGGAAAATAGAGGGGAGGCTCATCGATCATCTGCGTCTCGAAGGCATTCATCTGACTGTCGAGCCGTTTGAAGCGGATCTGCAAAGCCTGGAATACAATTTGCGGCCGCGCCGGCTTTTGTCGGGGATGGCAGATATTGAAAGCCTGACGCTGACCGGGGTGCGGGTGCAGGACAACACCGTTGGCAGGCAGCCGCCGGATCTTTCATGGCCGAAGGTTTCCGGGATTATGTCGATATTGGATGTTTCCGTTAAAAAATTGCGCATAGATGATATTGCATATTTTCATCCTTCACGGGGGCTGCTGTTGAAGGACATGTCGGTCGACGGTTCCGTGTTGTGGCGCCACGGCAGCCTCACCGTCAGCAAACTCATTGTCAAGACCCCTTACGGGCGGGGCGGGGGAGAGGCCGCAGCGGGCTTTTATCAGCCATCCCTGCGTTTTGACCTCGACTTTCAGTCGCGACGGCCATTCGCCAAAATGGAAAGCTTCTCCGTCCAGGGCCGTTTAAAACCGGGGCGGCGTCCGGAGCAGCTCGCTGGAAACGTGGCCCTTGCAGGCTCTTTGGCAGGCGTCAAGCGCATGGAGCTGACCGGGGATGTAGGGATGACCTCCAAATCGTTTAATTTGAGAAATTTGAGGGTTAGCAGGTTTGGCGGAAAAGGCGCTCTGACCGGTGGGGGAAGTGTTCTGCTGACTGCCGGGGCGCCTTTGCTTTCGCTCAAATTGTTTCTGGTCGATGTCGATCTCGCCTCCGCAATCAAGATTCCCACGAAAGTTAAAGGATCGATTACTCTGGATGGGACTCCTTCCCGGTACCATGGCGCTTTTGCACTCGAAAACAATAGACCGGGGTGGGAAAAAGCTTCGGCGGCGGGGGAGTATCGGGGAAATGAACGGGCGCTCGAGATAAGCGCATTATCTGCCTCTCTTTTGTCCGGAAATGTTCAGGGAAAGGCGGCAATGGACTGGCAGCAGGATTTTTTCCTGAAAGGGATTCTGCACGGCAATGACATAGATCCGGCGAGTTTCAATGCGGACTGGGCGGGGCGGATAAACTTTGACCTCGCCGGCGATGTAACATGGGGGAAGGACGGCAGGCCGAGGGGGGCACTGAAGGGCCGGCTTCGGGAAAGCCGTCTGCACGATCAGCTTTTGCAGGGAGAAGTGAAGGCACGATTCGGCGCCGGCGATATCAATGTCGAAAAACTGGTTCTGAAGGGGAACGGTTTTGCCGTCAGGGGGTCAGGCGCAATTGCGGAAAAACTTGTTTTTACAGCCAGGATAGACGATTTCGGGCGGCTTGTTGCCGGGGCTGCGGGAAAGTTCAACCTGAATGGCCATGTTCGCTATTTTGACGGGCATCTGTCAGGCTCCGTGGCGGGTAGAGGGAAAAAGATCAGTATTGGCGGGATCAAAATCGAAAAGGCGGAGCTGGACGGTTATCTGGGGAGTAAGACGGAATCCCCGCTTTTTCTGAATGCCCAACTGAGGGATCTGGCCTATAGAGATTTGTTCGTTGATTCCTGCTCGCTGAAGGTGGATGGCACTGTCTCCCGCCATGAAGTATCCGCGTCCCTCAAAATGAAAAAGACAGCGCTGCAGGTCTCGCTCACGGGAGGACTGCATGACAGGCTGTGGCAGGGAAGCGTCGAGAATTTCTGGGGGCGGGACACGGTCGGGGCATGGAAACTCGACAAGCCTGCTCTTGTGGCCTTGAGCCCCCGAAAGATCTCCATCGCCCCCCTGATTTTAACGGGAGAGAAACAGGAAAAACTTGAAATAAAAGGCGAATTCACAAAGGAGTCCGGCGGAGGCTTTTTCGGCGCCGTCTGGACAGGGCTGAACATTAAGCGTCTAAGCTTTCTTTTGCCGAAGGAACTTAAAGAAGGACTTGTGTATGCCGGCTTGAGCACCGGAGAAATTACCGGCAGGATTCCTGCCGAAGGGCTTTTGGAGACGGCAGGGCAGGCATCCGTTGCCGCGGGAATGGTCAAATGGCATCGAGAAACGGAGGCCCTCGACCTTCATTTTCCGCGGGCGGAGTTCGCGTGGAGCAGCCGGGAGAGACAAGGCCGGCCGACCGCGGTTCAACTGACCGGTCGCGCCGAAGCAGCCGGGACTTTTACGATAGCGGGGACTCCGATCAGAGTTTCCAGGGGTTCTGTCCGCCTCGATGGAAGCGGGCAGGGGCTGAGCGCATCGGCCGAAATTTTTCCGGAAGGCGGCGGACTTTTAACCGCGGGGTTCTCGTCGGCAGCGCCGTTTGATTTTTCGCTGCCCGAGACAGGCGAATTGAAGGCGCATTGGACTGATATAAATTGCGGACTCTTGCGTTTTTTAATGCCGGAGGCCATGACTTTGGCGGGGAGGCTGACGGGAACGGCGAACGGCCATCTTCTTTCAGGGAAAAATTTATCGTTAAGCGGCACGGCCCTTCTTTCCCCGCCTGCCGACGGCGGCGAGGGCAAGGTTGGTTTCCTGAAAAAGGATGGGGAGGCGAATGCAAATTTTCGTTCCGCCTCATTGTCATGGGATTGGCGGGAAAAGACGCTGAGCGGCAGTCTTGCCGCGGCGCTTGTTGATTATGGAAATCTGCGGGGGAGCTTTCGTCTGCCGATTCCGGCAGGTTTTCCGGCCGCTTTCGACAGGAAAGGTCCGCTTTTTGTTTCACTGAACGGCAGATTCAAGGAAAACGGATTGTTGTCCTTTCTGTTTCCGGGATTGATAAAAGAAAGCCATGGCGAGATAGACGCAAACGTGACTATCGAGGGGAGCTGGGAAAATCCGCAAAGCAAGGGGCAGGTGACGATGGCGAAGGCGGGGGCTTACCTTCCCTCTGCGGGCATTGACGTTAAGGATGTCAGGTTTTCGCTGGCGCTGGAAAACAAGCTTGTCCGCGTAGAGTCTTTTTCCGCAAGGTCCGGCCCCGGCATGATAAGCGGAACGGGCCTCATCCGCATTTCCGGGTGGCGCGTTGCCGGTTATGAAGGCGTCCTCGAGGGAAACGATTTTCAGACTGTCTATACCCCGGAACTTCAGGTACGGGCCGCCCCACGGCTCACGTTCAGCGGCACGCCGGAGAAGCTGACGCTCCGGGGCGAAGTAAGAATTCCGGAATTGCTTATTTTCGGTCCGCCGGCGGGAAATTTCATCCGGCCGAGTCCCGATGTTGTCTTTGCTGGAAAGCGGAGCTTAATGTCCACAAATCAGCAAACCGGAAGGAAAACTTTCATGCCGGTTTTTGATGCAAAGGTGCGTCTGACGCTGGGTGACCGCTCGCTGGTCAAGATGGGAGGGATCGATGCGAAGCTTGCCGGCAGTATTGATCTGGATTTTCAGACCCTCGAGGCAATTGCCAGCAAAGGCGAAATACGGGTGGTGGAAGGGGAATACAGGGCCTTTGGCGCAGTCTTGCAGATCATCCGGGGGCGGCTTTTCTATGCGGGAGGACCTATAAATCAGCCGGCGCTGGACATTATCGCCCTTCGTTCGACGGCCGATGTAAAGGCGGGAGTCACGATCGGGGGGCTGCTGCGGACGCCGGCGATCAAGCTATATTCGGAACCGGCCATGTCCGACGTCGATATCCTCTCCTATATAGTTTTTGGCCATTCGCTTGCCAGCCGCAGCAGCGCCGAGCAGATCGGCGTCCTGACACAGGCGGCCGGCCTGCTCCTTTCCCGTGGCAAGGCTTCGGAAATCCAGGAAAAACTGAAAAAGCAGTTTGGCTTGAGCACTCTCGATATACAATCCAGGAACAGCGGGCCGGCGGGGAGCATCGGTTATAAAAAAATAAACGGGACCATCTTGCCTGCGGGGGATGTGTCAGGCAAGACCGGCGATGTCGCCGACACCATTGTTGCAGTAGGCAAGTATCTTACCCCCCAGATGTATTTAAGCTATGGAAGGTCGTTGTTCACCGGCAGCAATATTTTCAGTCTCCGTTACAGCATAAACAAGAAATGGCAGGTCGAAACGGTAACGGGAACCGAAAGCGGCGTCGATCTGTATTACAAGATAGATTTAAAATGATGGGACAGGATGTTTGCCGGCAAGCTTCAGTCAGCGGTCTTTCCCGCCTTTTTCAACTTTTTGGCGTCCTTCTTTTCTTTCGGGGATTTACTGGGTTTCTTTTTTGTATCTTTTTTGACATCCTTATCCTTGCCCATGGCGCTTCCTCCTTTAAAGTTATGATTATCGGTCTTAATACCCTAAATGCGCCTGTATGTGCAATAAAAATATTTCCCGGCTCAAAGTTACAAATTGCAATATCTTTTATCTTGAAGTAGTCTCAGCGCATGAATCCCAGCGAAGAAAAAAGGGCCTTGACTGCCCTTGAAATCAATCTGGAAAGAACCCGGGCGATAGTGGCAATCCCGGATCGTTACGGCGAATTGCTTGCGGTTGCCCAGAGTCATAACGTGGTGGGAAAGCGCACCGAAGAGATGCTTCGGGAGCTGCACCATCCGTTCGTAAACAGGGAGTATCTGCTTCAACAGTTGAGGGCGCTGTCTACAAGCGATTTCAACTATTTCAATAGTCATGAGGGGGGCCTGCCGGCGCTTCAGGCCCTTGCCGATATTTATCTCGAAATAATCTCCTCGGCCGGCAGCGAAGAAATAAAGGTCTGTGCGGTTCGCGGCTGTCTTGAATATCTCTCCGTCATTCTCGAAAAGAGCGGGAAACGCCTCGAAAGGAACATTCCGTTACTGGAGCGGCTGTTTTGCCGTCTTGCCGACCTTTCGCCAACGCATGACAGTTTTTTCAAAAAATCATCCGGATACGCGAAAATGCTGGCAAAAGCGATTGTGGAGAAACGGATAACAGGAAGTTTAAAAGAGAATGCAGTTAAAATCCTCTTTTTTTCGTTGAGGTCTACCTATGCGTATTGGCTGAAGCAGCCGGATCCCGCATACTGGTTTTCCCCGGAAGGGGAAAGCGATGAAGCAATCGCCTCCTATCGCGAACTGATTGAGCCGCTTTCGCATGAAGAGCTGCACAGAATCAGTTCTCGACTTGAGGAGCTGCAACAGTCAGGCGGAAACCCTGATGAGAAAATAGGGGATTTTCTCGATTTCCCGGACGATGCGCAGATCGCCAACGGTTATCTAAAGATTGCCGATGCAATTGAAAAGACAAATGTTTTTTCCGGCCGCCGCCATCTGGTGAAACTGGATTTTCTTTTCAAGATGATGGGGGTGGAGGGACTCGAGGCCCGGCGCAACGCGATTTTTACCGAAATAAACCGGTGCCTGGTTATGGCTCTTAGAGAAGAAGATAGCGAAGATCTTAATGATTTTGTGCATAAGATATTCAACATTCTGAAAAAGATGGTAACTCAGGATGAATACAAGAGTTCGACCCTTGATTGCATCCTGACTTTGGCCAAAGAGATATTTCTGCTGAACAACCACGCCCTTGTCGATTATTTAATAGAAGAGATTGTTGAGTTCGGTTTTCAGTATCCGGCGGTGAAAGGGGCAACCGCCGAATGGCAGGTGCAGGCAAACCCCGCCCATGTCAAAAACATCCGCTCCTGGCTGGCGATCATTGCCCTGAAGCCGAGATGGACAAAGAAGCTGCTTTCCGCCCTTATAATAAATCTGGAGTTGGGGGGAGTTTTTGTCAGCGATGCGGATCTTCTGCAAAAGGATATTTCCCTGCTGCTTAACGCGGACATCCTGCCGGCTTATAACAAAATAAAGCAGCTTCTTCGTATATTCCCCATTTATTTCAAAGAGATCGGCGCCGAGGGAGATATCCGGACAATCTCTACGGAGGTCGACGAACTTTCCGGAAGAAACGACAGGCTTATCTATTTTCTCAGAAAGCAGTCGCATGTCGAAAGCAACAGTCTGCTCGTCACTTTTATCGAGGATATTTTCCGTTACTGGCAATCGGGAGACAAAACCATCCTGAAAGGGCGTCTGCCTGCGGAGGTTTACCAGGGGATCAAGCCCGCCGGCGAGTATTTTTCGGAACTGAACGTCATCTTCACTGGATTGTTTGCAAAAATCCATGGCGAACCTGCGGCGCTGCTTGGGTGGGACATCCAGAAGATCGAAAAAGAGATAGATTCAATAAAGGGGACAAGCGCCCGGGAGAAGAAGCGCGCCGAGCTGATGATCAGGTTTTATCAGCTTCTCAGCCGAAAATATTTTAATAATCAGAATGCCGACATCCTGCGGGAACTGGAAGACCACCCCTTTATAAATCCCGAAAAGACAGGCTTTCTGAGGCGTGCAATGGAAAGAGGCGACAGCTACCGCTGCCTCAGCCTTGTTCTGGAAATGCTTGCCGTTCTGAAAAACAGAATTCTTTCCCCGGAAAAAACCAAATATTTTGAGGACATATATTACAAGAGACATATTGCCGCCGGAATCCCTTCGATGTACGGAACCTACCGCGAAGAAAAATTCGAGGCGATGGGGCTGACGTTTCGGCTGGAAAGCTTCGCCTCCGCCCTTTTTGAGAAGCTGCTTGAATCGCTCAATCTGAAATTCATAACCAAAAGCACCCTGATCAAAATCCATAAATATCTCTGGCTTTATATGAAAGCCCTCGATCTGGAAGGGGTGACCACGGAAGGGCTGGTCGGAAAACTCAGGCTGCTGACCAGCGCCCTGCAGATAAGGCAATTTACCATTGATCAGTATTTCGATATTTTTCAGTTTATTGCCAGAGGCATTCAGGATATCGCCCGTGATTACTATATCGATGTCCACCACTCCAACCTGGCCGTGATTGTCAGGCAGCTTGCCGAAGCGGACGGGGTTGAGGGCGGGGAGGGCCAGGAGCGGAAAACGGCGGAAAGATTTTATCAATATTCTGAAAGCTTTATCCGTTCAGTCATCTCCGCTTCTTTCGGGATGCAGCCGCTGGACTGTTTTGTCAACAGAATAATCGGCGCGTTGAGTGGAGATCTGGAAAAATTCAAGGATAACCGGGAAGTCCTCAATCAGGTCATGGCCTATACGCCGGAGCTGGCGATATCTTCTCTGTACCTGAAAAACAAGAGAGTGGACAACCAGATCATGATAGGGAACAAGGCCTATCTGTTGAAAGAGCTGATTGCGCTGAATCTTCCTGTTCCGCCCGGCTTTGTAATTACCACCGAGGTGTTCCGTGGTTATGAAGGCGTCATGGGGCATAAAAGCATCTATAAAGACCTGAAACTGAGAGTTTACCGGGAAATCAGGGAACTGGAACGGGTAACCGGCAAGATATTCGGCAATCCACTGAATCCGTTAATTATTTCAGTAAGAAGCGGGGCGACGATCTCACTTCCCGGGATGATGAGGTCCTTTCTCAATGTCGGCATCAATGAAAAGATTGCCGAGGGGCTGGCCGGAAAAAATCAGCACCAGTGGGCGGCTTGGGATTCCTACCGGCGTTTTTTGCAGACATGGGGGATGTTTCGAGGTCTGGAGAGAAACATCTTCGATGAAATCATCAACAGTTACAAGGCGAGCCACAAGGTGACGAAGAAGTTCCAGTTCGAGCCCGCGCAGATGAAACAGCTCGCCCTTGCCTACAAAGACGCCATTCTGCAGCGGGGGATAAAAATACCGGAGAATCCCTATGAGCAGCTCCATCACGCAGTAATCGAGGTCTTCGCGTCGTGGAATTCCGAGCAGGCGCGGATTTACCGCCATCAGGCGCGCCTTTCCGACGCATGGGGAACCGCCGTGATGGTGCAGGCGATGGTATTCGGCAATCTGCATGAGAATTCCGGATCCGGCGTCATTTTTACGCGCGATCCGAAAGGCGCGTCGCAGGATGTTGCCATAAACGGCGATTTCATCTTTTGCGTCCAGGGGGACGATATTGTTTCCGGTCTTGTGGAGACATTTCCCGTCTCCGAAAAACAGAGAATCGCCGAAAAGAGGGAAGCTGCGATATCTCTGCAGACGAAATTTCCGGAAATATACAACGAACTGGTGCGGATTGCGGAATTGCTGGTTTATGAAAAGGGCTTCAATCATCAGGAAATTGAGTTTACCTTTGAGGATTCGACTAAAGCGGGTCTCTACATTCTCCAGACGCGCGATATGGTCCAGCGGGAAAATGGACATACCCGGATCTTTTTAAACGATGGCGCTCTCGACCAGTCCCTGCTGGGCGCCGGCATCGGGGTAAGCGGAGGCGCCCTGACCGGCAGGGCCGTCTATACCGAAGAGGAGATACGGCATTTCCGGGCCAGCGACCCGGAAACGGCCCTGATTCTGATCCGTCCCGATACGGTTCCCGACGATGTCGGCATTATTCTGAAGGCCGACGGCATTCTCACGGCGCGGGGCGGCGGCACTTCCCATGCGGCGGTCACGATACCTCAGCTCAAAAAGGTCGGGGTGGTCGGTTTCAGCAAACTGCGCGTCTATGAGGCGGAGGGTTACAGCAAGGTGGACGGCAAGACCATCCACGGCGGGGATTTCATCAGTATCGACGGCTGGACCGGGGCCGTTTATATGGGAAAGCACGCCATCAAAACGGGGTGATGCTGCAGCGAATCGTAACATTCCGGTAAGGCTGCGTGAAAAATTTTAGTTTGGCGGTTATGATTGGTTATCAACTTTTTAATACCGCTTCATGGATTGAAAATTTTCAGCATCACCAGCTCATCATCCATGTTATGGCGGATGCATTCTATCCGCGGCGAGGCCATTAAGATACTTTCTGTGGCGGTCCGCTTCATACGAAACGGGAACAAACTTGTGCTCTCCAGCATGTCCGCGAGTCTTGTCGAACCGTTGGCGTTCGCGTGAAGGGCCGCTTCAATCATCCATGCAATAAGTCTTGGATCATCAATAGATAAGGATAACCCACGACGATAGATGCCTTTTGTTTCGGTTTCCTGCAGCACACCCCAGGCAATAAAAGATCTGAGGACGTAACGAACCCTTCTGAAAACGGATTCCTTCTCGCCGTACTTTTCGCATATGCGGCGTTGAATCTGTTCCGCGGTGATGGTTTCCTGGAGTCTAAGTAGTCGTCCTGCCTGGCCCGCCACAGCGCTCCAGAAGGGATAAGTTGCCATAAGCGCAGCCCAATGTATAGCCAGACGATCTCCGCCCGACTTTATACGCAGCAACTCCAAACCGCCTTCCCTTAAACTGGCAAGCTCCTTTGGCCCGGATAACCAGACATTCATCAAAATAGTTACCGTTTTGGCAAGAGACCCCCGGACAGATGGGTCGGATGTTGGGAAACTGGTCGCTAAATATTCCAACATGTTTTGCTTGACTGTGCTCGGATGATTGCCGGCCAAAGCAAGTTGAGCCGTTCGTTCCAACCATTCCAAGCGAACGATCCTGTCAATGCCAATCTGCTGTATTCGACTGTTGGGTTTCATCCGGCTTTCCTCTCTATTTGAACAAGAGGAACGATGACTTCCTCTATGGATATCCCTCCGTGACTCACAATACATTCTTTTTCGCGAACGAACCCTCTTCGAGAGGGCGCCAGTAAGGGCAGATAATCATGCGGCAACCCAACGGGCGGCCATTCCACCGCTTCCGGAAAAAGATCTGCAACCTTTTTCCTCAGAAGCGGATCAGAATAGATGCGGACCCGTTCCCCGCGCAAATCGGCGACTGCCCCTTCCGAGGGACGTCCACAACCTTCGGCTTCAATGTTTCCGTGATCTGATGTCAGAAAAACCCGGAATCCCCGATCGAGGAGCAGGTCAAGAAGAGATGCCAGGTAAGGCTGTTCAGCCCATTGTCGCACCTGGTTGTGCATTCCTGCCGCACCCAGTTCCATGCCGTGCATGATTTTATCGACCTTGTCGATAACCAGCCCCCCCACTCTGATCCTGGGATGGGAAAGCATTTCCTCGATAGAGCTCAGGCTCCCATCACCCAACCCCTTAGCATAGGCGATCTCGTTCGGCGTTAGCCCCTGGTCCGCCCAGAACTGAGACCACAAGGCAGATTCCTTTTCGGTCGTCAGGATGCTGTTCGGAAAGAACATCGGTGGCTTGCCGGCGAAGAGAGCCTGTCGTGAGATTGATGTGAGTGTCGGAATCCAGGCGAAGACAGCGCTCTCACGGAACTGAATTATGGGTCGCTGGGACGCAATTATTTTACGCACCGAGATCCACTGGTCTAAAGCCAGTCCGTCAATCACCAGGAGAGCGGCCTTGAATGTCTTGTCATTGACCACCTGGCGCGCCAAGTATCGGGGCAGGTGATGGAGCATGACCGGTGGCGCGGACGGTAGGTTGACGAGCCCGGCGAATCTCCGGATCAACCAGGAAGTGAAGGCATGGTCAACGTGGGTCTGAATTTCTTTGATTCCTCGATCAGTTTTGATATCCGTGGGCGCCTCACGGGCAATGGCGATCAACTCCGCCCAACCTCTGGCAAACAATAACCAATCTCCATATCGAACATCCTCAGCCGGAATCGCAGCGCGGATGCCGGTGAGCAGCTTTTCCAGACGGCGCGTTCGATCTCCGGCAGAGTCAGTTCGGACACCGATGCCGGCCCAGGTCTTGGCAATCATTCCCGCCTGTTCGTGGGCTACCGGGAGTAGAAGACCTTCAAGAAAGAAGATGTCCATGTAAACGCGGACATCATGGTGATCAAACGGCAGATCCGGCGGTCCCGGTATCTGGAAGATGTATCCGGCATATTCTTCGACACCGGTCTGGGTGTCCTGAACATGTCCACGGTTCAGGAACAATGGCCAGCGTTCCTGAAGGAAGGACAAAAAAGCTTCCCTATCCGGAACGATTCTTTCCAGAGGCCACTCGACAAAGCTGTCAGTTTGCCGGAGAATCTGGATGAAGCGGTCGTCGAGAACCCTGGGTATGCGCTGTCCACGGTAGTGACGGCGCAGAAGCACCCTCAGCAGATCGGATGGCTGCTTGATGAGTTCCACTGCAATCTCAAAAACATGCCGAAGGACGAACTCCTTGGTGGCGTTATCGCCGAGCTGACCGGGCATATGGCGCCTCTGGGCTGTGTACAAGGCATCAAGATTGCCACGATCCAGGACAGTAATGATGGGATAACTGAGTGTCGGAAAGATGTCGCCAAGGTTGAAGGACAGCTTGCGGCCCGCCTGAAGCAAATCGAAGGGCAATGCGCTGAGGTCGCTGGCCTGGGATCGCAACACTACCACAAGGTCGGTCTGTTCGCCACAATCCCACCGCGAACGGAACCCGGATTCATAGGCATAGCGGAAAGCAATGGGGTCCTCAAAAGGAATGAGCTCAAATCCCCGTTCCCGGATGCCCTCCAGTATACCTTCCTCCAGCAGTAACCCATCCGGGTCTGCCACCAGGGTAAGGCGCGAAACCTGCGGTGTGAATTCCTTGAGAATCTGATCACGCCAG
>CAZKHU010000044.1:0-23064 GCA_964552725.1 uncultured Syntrophus sp. | reverse complement strand
TTCAGCAGGCAAGAAAAGGGGGGCCGGTGACCTTTGAATGCGTGATCAGCAGAACCATCGACAGGCCGGGGCTGGTGGTCTCGATGCCGATCAGAAACAATGCGGGCAGCATCGTCGGGGTCGGCATGTTTGCGATGGCTCTGGACAATCTCAGCCGCCAGGTGCAGGTTCCGCGCCTGGGAGAGACGGGGCTCGCCTATCTTGTCGACAGCCGCAATCGCGTTATCGCCCATCCCAATCCCGCTTTTTTTGACAAATTCCAGGACATGAGTTCATCTCCGCCGATTATGGCGTTGCGCAGCGGGAAAAGGGGATTGATCACCTTTCGCGGCGACGATGGGAAAGAGTGGTTCGCCCAGATCGATCTGCTTTACAACGGCTGGGGGGTTGTCGTGCAACAGAAGAAGGCGGAGGTGCTGTCCAACATAATTTTCTTCCGGAACATGGCGCTGACAATCATCTGCGGGGCTCTGTTCATCCTCGTGGTCGCCTCCTGGTGGGCAATACGGCGGGCGCTTCTCCCGATCGACATCCTCACCGAGGCGGTTACCGATCTGACGTCCGGCAATTTCAGCGACAGCGATCTCGAGTCAGTCCGCTTGCGACTCTCGGCCGTCAGAAACCGGGGCGACGAAATCGGCACGCTGGCAGACAGCTTTTCCCGCATGGCCATGCAGTTGCGCGAAACATTGTCAACCCTTCAACGCGAATTGCTGGAGCATAAGCGAACGGACAGGGAACTGGAAAAGGAACGCAACATCCTCTCCACAATTCTCGAAAACGACCCCAGCGGCATCGTGCTGATCGACCGGCAGGGGGCATTCCAGTATTTGAATCCGGCGGTCACCAGCATCATCGGCTATACGGCGGAGGACTTCGCCGTCGTCCGGGAATGGCAGAAACAGGCCTTTCCGGATAATGATTATCTTAAAAAAATCAGGGGTTTTTGGAGAGAAAAGAAAAACTCCCCCGGCAGACGAGGCGACGCTGAATTCACCGTCGCCTGCAAGGACGGACAGGCATGTACCGTCCGAAGGAAATCATGGAAATCCTGCTCAAAACGACCAATGAAAGCACAATGATCATGATGATCATTGCCACCTCTTTTCTTTTCGGCGCCGTCCTCACAAACCTTTTCATCGCCCAGACGTTGACCCACATGATCACGGAAATGCAGGTAAGCCGCTGGGTTACCATGTTAATGATCAATGTTCTGCTGCTTGTGATGGGCTGTTTTCTTCCACCGGTTGCCATCATCCTCATCGTTTCCCCGATCATTCACCCCATTGTGAAGGCTCTGGGTTTCGATCCCGTCTGGTTTGGAGTGCTGATGACGTTAAACCTCGAGGCGGGCCTGATTACGCCGCCGGTGGGCCTGAATCTCTACGTTGTCAAAGGAATTACGCCGGACATACCATTGAGGTAATTGCAAAACCATTTGTCATTCCCGAATGTCTCTATCGGGAATATGGTTTTTCAAGCAGTTAGAACCAGATTCCCGCTCAGAATCGCTGCGGGAATGACAAGAATGGGGAGTTTTGCAATTGCCTCCATTGAGCACAATTTTATGGGGGTCATTGCCTTTTATTTTTCTGCTGTTTTCTGGTATGTTCATCCTGTGCCTTTTCCCACAGCTTGCCACATGGCTTCCCGGCATGATGATTCGATAGTTTGCCGCACAAGGCCCAGGCTTTACAATTCTTCACAAACTGGAGTAGATAATTTATGAATGAAAACCTTTATGAAACCCTTCAGACCCACTTCCCTGACAACCCCGAAGCCCCGTGCCTGATCCTGCCCGACGGCTCGGAGGTCAGCTACGGAAAGCTAAGACGGGAATCGGCCCGCTGCGCCAATCTGCTTTCATCTCTGGGGGTGCAGCCGGGCGATCGCGTTGCCGTGCAGGTCAGAAAATCGCCGCAGGCCCTGTTCCTCTATCTGGGCTGTCTGCGGGCAGGCGCCGTTTACCTGCCGATGAACGACGCCTATCAGCGTCATGAGGTCGATTATTTCCTGGAAGATGCCACGCCGCGCGTCTTCGTCTGCCGGCCGCAGAGCCGGGCTCTGGCGAACGAGCTTGCCGAAAAAACAGGGGTAAGCCATCTCCTTGAACTCGATGACGACGGAGGAGGCGACCTGGCAAGACAGGCGGCGGCGCAGCCGGAGCAGTTTTCCACGATTCCCCGGGACGGCGACGACCTGGCCGCCATCCTCTACACCTCCGGGACAACCGGACGCTCGAAAGGGGCAATGCTCTCCCATCGCAATCTCGCCGTCAACGCCCATGTTCTGCACAAATACTGGGGTTTCCAGCCAGGCGACGCGCTTCTGCACATGCTCCCGATATTTCACGTCCACGGGCTCTTTGTCGCAGTCCACTGCGCGCTTCTGAACGGCAGTCCGCTGTTTTTTGAACCCAGATTCGACGTCAAGCGCGCCCTGGCTCTGCTGCCGAAGGCAACGGTTTTCATGGGGGTTCCAACCTATTACACGCGCCTGCTCGCCGATCCCGGCTTTACAAGGGATATCTGTTCCGGCATGCGCCTTTTCATCTCCGGCTCGGCGCCGCTTCTGCTGGAAACATTTCAGGAATTCCAGCAAAGAACCGGCCATACGATACTCGAACGCTACGGGATGACCGAGGGCAACATGTTTGCCTCCAATCCCTACCAGGGCGAAAGACGGGGCGGAACGGTCGGGTTCCCGCTGCCGGAGGTATCGATCCGGATCGTTGACGATGAAAACCGGCCGGTCGCCACGGGCGAGGTCGGCCAGATCCAGGTCAAGGGCAAAAGTGTCTTTCGCGGCTACTGGAAGATGCCGGAAAAGACCAGGGAAGAATTCACCCCGGACGGCTATTTCAAAACCGGCGATCTGGGCAAATTCGACAAGGACGGCTACCTCTCCATCAGCGGCCGCGCGAAGGACCTCGTCATCAGCGGCGGTTTGAATATCTATCCGAAAGAGATCGAAGAGATGATCGACATGATCCCCGGGGTTACCGAATCGGCGGTAATCGGCGTGCCCCATCCCGATTTCGGGGAGGCGGTCGTTGCCGTCGTCATCCGCCAGGATAACGAAAAGGGGCTTGGGTTAACGGAAGCGGGGATTATCGCCTCCCTCAAGGACGAGCTGGCCGGCTTCAAGGTTCCCAAACGCGTCCATTTTATAGACGCCCTGCCGCGCAACGCCATGGGCAAAATCCAGAAAAAGGCCCTGCGGGAAATGTATAGTTAGGGGGTCAGGTCTCCAAATTTAGCGTTTTTGAAGGGGGATGGGCAATCTACATTGCGATGGCTTAATTATTTTATGGTCATCAAGCTTCGTTTTCAGGCGAAATGCCTGGCGGACAACAGTAACTTCAGGCATCAATCCGTACGAGTTCCTTGATGCGCGACGGAGAGCGGAAATCGGCAAGCGCGCCGGGAAGTTTCTCCAGCGGGTAGATACCGGTTACAAAAACATCCGTGCATATCGAACCTTTTTGCAACAGATCAATCGCTTCCCCGAATTCGTGGATATAGGTCATCGCCCCTGCTATCAACAGTTCCTTTCTGGCAATGAGCGCGGCCGGGATCAGGGACTCTTTTTCCGGCAGTCCGGTCAGCAGAATCCGGGCGCCGGGGGCGGCAAGCTGGATTATACGGCTGAGGGCGTCAGCGGAACCGCTCGTTTCATAAATGACGGTGAAGTCTCCAGAACCGGCTCCCAACTGCTCCAGGGAGCTCGCCGTTTTTACCGCTCCCAGTCTCCGGGCTGCGGCAAGACGTCCTTCCGAGGTGTTGAACGCCGTCACTTCCGCTCCGGCCAGAACTGCCAGTTGAACGTAAAGAAGACCGATCGCGCCTGTTCCATAAACAAGCACCCTGTCTGCGGCCGAGGACGATATTTTCCCGATTCCATGCAAAGCTACGGATAGCGGCTCGATCAGCGCCGCCCTCTCCCAGGGGAGGTCTTCCGGCAGTTTCCAGACGTATTGCCGCGGGGCGGTTGCGTATTCAGCGAAGACGCCGTTCACATCCAGCCCCATCCTTATCCGGTTCGGGCAGATGTTGCCCCGCCCGCTCCTGCATGTCTCGCATGTTCCGCAGGCGAAATTAGGCTGAATCGCCACCATGTCGCCTGCGCTGATCCCCTCCACCCCCGGACCGAGAGCGGCGACCCTGCCGACCCCCTCATGTCCCGCCACAACGGGGAAGTTCCCCTGCAAATCCCCCTTGTATTTCGCGAAATCCGTCCCGCAGATTCCCGCCCCGACAATGCGCACCAGCACCTCGCCTTCGCGAGGAACGGGGACAGGGATATCAAGGATTTCAATTCTTCCCGGCTGAATGAGAACGGCGGCTTTCATGGCTGTTCTGCTTTTTCTGTCCCGCGCGGGGCTTCTTCAATCAGCTCGAATGCCGCCCGGAGCCCCAGCAGGTAGCTCTGGACGCCGAAACCGGCAATCTGCCCCTTTGCCAGCGGCGCCACCACGGAAAAATGGCGGAACTCTTCCCGCGCGTGGATATTGGACATATGCACCTCCACAATCGGGATCTGGAGGATGGCAAGCGCGTCGCGCAGGGCATAGCTGTAATGGGTCCAGGCGCCGGCGTTGATCAGAACCGCAGCAAATTCTTCCCGCCGAATCCGGTGAATCCTTTCGCAGAATTCCGCCTCCGAATTTGTCTGGAAGGTTTTAACGCTACATCCCAGCTCCGCTCCGAGTTCCTCCAGACGCCGGTCGATGTCGGCAAGGGTGGAATTCCCATAGTGGCTTTGCTCCCTCATCCCGGACATGTTGAGATTTACTCCGTGCAATACGATGATGCTCTTCATATTTGCCCTCATATTGTTATTTCCCCGTCTTTTTGCAAAGCATTGTGTTTTTCAACGGCGCGGTGTTTTATAGCGCATATTTATGGTGAAATCCATCACCTTCTGAAATCCTTTGAATCTGCCGGCAGACGTCTCAAAGGCAGATTTTTCAATGTCCCGTTGTGTCATTGTTTTGATTGTGATAAAGCCGCACCGGGAGTTTGAATTTCCATTTTTTCCGCCATTGCGAGGCACACAGCGCCGCGACAATCCCCTTGGTTATCCGGCGAGAACCTGTCTCGCATTGCCCGTTACGCCGGCAGCAGCATTTTTCAAGGTCTCGCGTCGGCAAACTTTGGGAAAGACCTACTTTTATGCTTTGGGAGAATTGTTTGATGAAATCTGCTGCAGTTCCCGGCAATGCCGACAATCCAATCGGGGTTTTCGACTCCGGCGTCGGCGGCCTGACCGTCGTCCGCGCCCTGCTGGAGCGCCTTCCTTTCGAGAAAATCATCTATTTCGGCGACACCGCCCGCGTTCCCTATGGTGTCAAGTCAGCGGAAACAATTATCGGCTACGCCCGGCAGATTGCCGGATTCCTGCTTGCAAGGGACGTCAAGCTGCTGATCGTCGCCTGCAACACAATGTCCGCAGTCGCCTATGAGGCAATCAGCAAACTCTCGTCCGTCCCCGTGCTCGACGTCATCGAGGCCGGCGCGGGAATGGCCTGCGCTGCAACAAAAACCAAGCGGGTCGGGGTGATCGGCACGCCCGCAACCATCGGCAGCAATGCCTACACCCGGGCAATATACAGACGCGATCCTGAAATAACAGTCCTTTCAGCGGCATGCCCACTTTTCGTCCCCCTTGTTGAAGAAGGGTGGATCGACCATCCGGCCACCCGACTCATCGTCCGGGAATACCTCGCCCCGCTCCTCGCCCAGCGGATAGACACCCTTGTCCTCGGCTGCACCCATTATCCGCTGCTGAAACCGCTGCTCCGGGAAACCGCGGGACCGGACATCACGCTTGTCGATTCGGCACTCGCGGTCGCGGAAGCGGCCGCCCGCCTTCTTCAGGAAAAGGGACTTCAAACGCCCGGCCGCAAAAATCCCGAACACCGCTTCTACGTAACCGATGCCCCCCTCCGGTTTCAGCAGACGGGTGAAAGCTTCCTGAAACGTCCGCTCGTCCCGCTGGAAATAGTCAGATGGTAACTGTAAAGATCAGGAAAATTGACAGGAAGGCAAGATGAATGTTGTAAAGAAACATGAATTTGGCAAGGTGCGGGGCTGGGAGTTCGGATGGTCGCCCGTGGGCCCTCCTCTGATGACGGTCCTCTGCTACCGGGTCGGACCGGTCCTGATTGACACCGCCCTGGCCCATATGCGCCCCGCGGTTCTGGAAATGGTCAAACAGGAGGGGATCAAGACCGTACTGCTGACCCACTGTCACGAGGATCACAGCGGCAACGCCGCGGCCATCAAAGACACGTTTGGAATACCCGTTTACGGAACGAAACTGACCGCGGAAAAACTCGCCCGGCCCTCCCGGATATTGCCTTACCAGCACCTGATATGGGGCGCCGCCCCTCCCGCAGATATCAAAATATTGCCGGATGTCCGGGAAAACTTTGGCCTGCGTTTTTTACCGATCCCCACGCCGGGCCATTCAAAGGGCCATGTCGTCTATCTGGTTCCCGACGAAGGCTGGCTTTTCTCCGGCGATCTTTATCTTGCCAGCCATGTGAAATATTTTCGCGCCGATGAACGCATCAAGGATCAGATCGCGTCTCTGAAAAAAGTGCTTTCCCTGGATTTTGATTCACTGTTCTGCGCGCATCATCCCAAGCCGACCAACGGCAAGGATTTCATCCGCAAAAAATTGCAATATCTTGAAGATATTTACGGAAAAACAGCCGAGCTGGCGCTAATGGGGATGGACTCCGCGATGATCATGAAGACCCTGCATCTTAAAGAGGCCTGGAAAATAAAGTTGCTGTGCTTTGGCAATGCGAGCATGGAGAATATGGTCCGCTCCGTGATCAATTCCCTGAGGCAGGCAGAGGAATAACACACGAACGTTGCAGTTGCTCGGGCGAACAGGCCGTATACAAGCTGAAAACTTTCAAGGAAGACCAAACCGACGACCAGCATTCCTGAGCACGTCTACGCAAAGCATTCCAATCGGCTCTTTTTTTCAGGGGTGGGGAGCTTTGCCCCGTCTTCGAAAGTTGCTGGAAAACGGCGATCACCCCGGCGCCTCCCGGCCCACGAAATAGACGCCCGGCATTATTTCAAAGGAACTTCGTTTCTTCCCATTTCTTACCGGACTGATCTTTTGCGGATAAACTGGGGTCCCCCTGCAAAGGCCAGGCGATCGCAAGCGTGGGATCGTTCCAGGCAATGACGCGCTCGTATTGAGGCGCCCAATAATCAGTTGTTTTATATAAAAATTCCGCAACCTCGGACAATACTAAAAATCCGTGGGCGAATCCCTCCGGAATCCAGAGTTGCCGTTTATTCCCGGCGGAGAGGGTCACCGCCTCCCACCTCCCGAAGGAAGGAGAATCCCTCCTGATGTCAACCGCCACGTCATAAACCTCTCCGGCAATAACCCGGATCAGTTTGCCCTGGGGCTGCTTCTCCTGGTAGTGCAACCCCCTCAGGACGTTATGTTTCGATCGGGAGTGGTTGTCCTGGACAAACGTCGCCTTCAGGCCTGTCTTCTCCTCCCAGGAACGCTGGTTGAAGCTTTCGTAGAAAAATCCCCGTTCGTCTCCGAAAACGAGCGGCTCGATAATTAACAGTCCCGGAATGCCTGTCTGAATGACGTTCATCTACTCCCCCCTTGAATATTCTGACGATAGACCCAATTGAGCTATCGCCGCCGGCCTGATCCGCAGATATCAGCGAACCATGGTTCCAATCAGACCTCAAAGATGCGGGATTTAATTGAGAACCTTTGGTCCATAAGGCATCTTTTTCGCGATTGGAGGTATAGGGGCGCTTTTTTTGCTTGTCAAGGGATATTTCTCATAGTAGACAGCTCTGCCCGTTTCCTCTTTCCCCCGTTGCAATGAAACAGGCGGGAAGGTGTAAAAAAGCTGAGCGGAGAAAGATAAAGATGAATGAATTGCCTGAAAATATCCTGGCGTTGCTCAACGAGACTGCCGGCGGCTTTGACAAGCTGTTGGGCCTTGATTTCATCAAGGCCGCCCCGGACGAGTACGTCGCCGAAATAAAGATCGATGAGAGGCATCTGCAGCCTTACGGAATAGTTCACGGCGGCGTGTACTCAGGCATGATCGAGACTTTATGCAGCGTAGGAGCGGCTCTGAGCGTTTATTCCGAAGGGAAAAGCGCTGTCGGACTCGAAAATTCCACCTCTTTTTTGCGCGCAGTGCGCTCCGGGGTCCTGCGCTGCACCGCCCGGCCCATTTTAAAGGGAAGACGCTCGCACGTTTGGGAGGCGCAGGTAACGGATGACCGAGAACGGCTCATCGCCACAGGCCGGGTGCGCCTGATAATCCTCGAACAGGGTTCCGAGGCGGACGGCATAACCGTCGGACTGAATCGATAAGGCCTTGTTTTTTCCCGAAATGAACAGTGTGTTTTCAAAAACAACTGGTGGAATAACCAGATTATCTTGGTGACATCACCAGCATCCATTCTTCCCGGCATGCAATGTCTTGGCTCGATGTCGGCAAAGATGCGGAAAAACAATGGTTTTTACTTTTCTGTTCAATGGTATGTTAATTGCATTTGAGCGGTTGAAGGATCAGGTAAAATGTCTTCTTGCGTTGGTAAGTTAGAAAATGCTATGAACACAAAACGAATTCTTATCGTCGATGATGATCAGCTCCTTCTCCGGGGTCTGGAGAAGGCGTTTCAGAACGATGTATCGGAGGCGATCACCGAGGTGGTTACGGCGGAAACAGGCGAGGCAGCTCTTGCAAAAATTGCCTCGGCGCCCTGTCATCTCTGTTTTCTCGACATTTCCCTGCCCGATATGGACGGAACGGAAGTGCTGAAAAAAATCCGGGCTGCCTCGCCGGAGACCAAGGTAATCATGATGACCGCCGGAATCGTCAATAGCGCCATGCAGGAAAATATCGAGCGAAACGCCTACATGTTCATTCCCAAACCCTTCGACCTCCTGCAGATACGAATGCTTGCCAAGAGAATTGTCGAAGAACCCGAATCTTAATTATTCCCCCACTACAGAGAGTTTTTTATGGCAAAGGTATTAGCGGTAAATATCAGTTCGGAAAAAGGAGTCAGGAAGCATCCGGTTCCCTCCTGTCGTCTGCTCATCGATCACGGTATCGAGGGAGACGCGCACGCCGGGAAATGGCATCGCCAGGTCAGCCTGCTGGCCCGGGAAAGCATCGATAAGCTTCAGGCAAAGCTGACGGAGATGCAGCTCCAGCCCGGCGATTTTGCCGAAAATATCACAACGACCGGCATCGCGGTAATGAATCTTCCCGTCGGGGCAAGACTCCGCTTGGGAAACGAAGCGGAACTCGAGGTGACGCAGATCGGCAAGGAATGCCATATGTCGTGCGAGATTCGCAGGCTTGTCGGCGACTGCGTGATGCCGCGCGAGGGCATCTTTGCCGTAGTTGTCCGGGAAGGGGCAATAACTCCCGGAGACGAAATAGCAATCATTCCCCGCCCCTCTCCTGAACCTTTTCATCAGGCGCCAGCCGGTTCCGGAGATTCTTAAACTTCCGATAGCTCGCAGGGAATTTTGCGGGAGGGTTCCTCTTTAATTCTCTTACTCCAACTCGAATTTTTTGAGTTGATAGCGGAACGAATCGTAGCTGACGTTCAGAAGTCTGGCAGCCTTTGCCTTGTTGTGCGCTGTCCTTTCGAGCGCCTGCATGATGAGATCTTTCTCCACTTCATCAAGGGACAGACCCGTATCCGGCAGGCGGAATCTCTCCTCCCGCTTGCCTGCCATGGGAATCGCGATGCCGCTGATTTCCAGGGGCAGATGCTCCGGCATGATGATTTTCATGTTATGGAACACTACCATTCCCCGAACGACGTTTTTGAGTTCCCGCACATTGCCCGGCCACTTGTACGACAGCATCAATTGTTCGACCTCGGGAGAAAAACCCTCGACTGCCTTTTTGTAATCCTTCGCAAAGGAGGCAAGAAAATGGTTTGCCAAGACAAGGATGTCCGCCCTCCGATCCGGATCGCGCAACGGGGGAACGTTCAGGGCAAAGGCATTGAGCCGGTAAAAGAGGTCCATGCGGAACTGACCCGCCTCCACGGCTCCGGACAGATCCCTGTTTGTCGTGGCGATGACGGTCACGTCAAAGGGAATCTCTTCCCGCCCGCCGATCCTTCTCACCACCCTCTCTTCCAGGGCGCGCAGAAGCTTGCTTTGCAAACTCAGTTTCATCTCGCCCAGTTCGTCGAGGAGCAGCGTGCCCCCGTCGGCTACTTCAAAAAGTCCCTTCTTGCTTTTTTTCGCGTCGGTAAAGGCGCCCTTCTCGTAGCCGAAAAGCTCGCTTTCCAAAAGGGTATCCGGCAGGGCGCTGCAGTTGACGGGGATAAAGGGGCTGGAGGAACTGACGGCCTGCCCATGCATCATCCTGTGGATATTGCGCGCCACGACCTCCTTGCCGACACCGCTTTCTCCGGTTATCAGGATGCTCGAAACACGCGCCTCGGCTATCCGCTCCACCTTCTCCTTCAACTCCTTCTTTGCCTTGGAAACGCCCCCGAAATCGTTCTCAAACAGCGACGAACTGATTTTTCTGAGGTACTCAACCTCTTTTTTGAGCTTGACGTTTTCCACGGCATTCCGGATGACGATCTTGACCTCGTCCACATTGAACGGTTTGGTAAGATAATCCCAGGCGCCGATCTTCATGGCCTTCACAGCGGTCTCCGCCGAGTCATCGGCAGTGAGCATGATGACTTCCATTGACGGCGCTTCGCCCTTCAGAACCCTGAGCGTCTCCATCCCGTTCTGCCCGGGCAGATTGATATCGAGCAGAACCACATCCGGGCCCCACGCAACGATATTGTCAACGAGTTTTGCATCCCCGGTATCGGTGTGCACCTCGTATCCTTCACGCTTCAGGGTCCGGGCAAGCATCGCCAGAATCAGTTCATCGTCATCAATGAGATAAATGCGTCCGGGATTTTTCATGCTGCCGTTCCTTCTTCCTGTTTTCCGATCGGCAATAAAACCGTAAAAGTCACCCCCTCGGGAATATTATTGCGAACCTCGATAGTGCCGCCGTGTCCTTCGACAATCCTTTTGGAAACGGCCAACCCGAGTCCGGTACCCTTGCCCTTCCCCTTCGTGGTAAAAAAAGGCTGAAATATCTTCTCCAGCAATTCCGTAGGAATACCCTTCCCCGTATTGCCAAGCTCGATCGCGACGGTTTTTGTCTGCTCGTCGCGGCTTGTTTTTATCCTTACAATTCCTCCCTCCGGGACGGCTTCTGCGGCATTCAGCAGAAGATTGAGAAAAACCTGTTGCAGTTGCTGGGGGTCGCCCATAATTTCCGGCAATCCGTCGTCGAGCTCACTGATGATCCGCTTGCGTGGATCGCCGGAGGAAAATGACGGGTGCTTCATAATGAAATAAATCTGTTTTTCCAGAAGCTTGTTGACATCGACGCTTGCAGGCTGGGGCACCACCGGCCGGGCGTAATTGAGCAGATCCTTCATAAGCAGTTCAATGTGCTTTATCTGTTCTACAACCTTCTCGAGCACCTCGCGGTCCTGAGGACCAATGGCCAGTTCCGACAGCAAAACCTCAATCGTCACCTTCATCCCGGCAAGAGGATTGCGGATCTCATGGGCAAGTCCCGCCGCCATTTCCCCGCAAACCCGCATTTGCTCAGTCCGCTGCATTACGTACATCTGTTTTTTGAGGGATGTGGCCATTTCATTGAACGATTCGGCGACTTCCCCGAATTCGTCCTTCAGGCCTGCGATCCGGTATTCCAGATCCCCGGCCTTGAGCCTGCGGGTGGCGTCAAGCAGGCTGTTGACAGGCCTGGTCAGTCCGCGGATCAGTAAAAAGGCCAAACCCACCGCAAAAAATGGCCCTATCGTGAGCAGCGCAAACAAAATGATTTTTCTCTGGTTTATCCTCTTGAGGACATCCTGCTCCTGTTTTTCGAGGTTTATGCTGGTGACCTTGATGATGTTCTCGGTTGTTATGATCAGTTTATCGCCCAGGGCCAGCGCCGCATCCGCCCGCCGCCCCGAGAGCGTAGAGAGAGGATCGACTGCGAAGACAGCCAGCGTCGAGGCATCGTAAATCAGAATATCCTTCTTCAAAGCGGCTACTTTCTCCCGGGTGGAGTTGGGGGTAAGGGCATGGCAGTGGACACACCTCTCGACAATTTCCACCATGCCGCCTGCGCCCGACGCCTTATCCGGCGCCAGACATTTGCCCCGGAGAATGATGTTTTCCTGGTTTTTCTTGATGCTCAGCAGGAGGTTGTTTCTGAGAACCATCGTGTGATGCATCCCGGAAATGCGGTGCAAATCGTAGATGATCGCTTCCGTGGTCTTGAAGATGTATATCCCCCCGAAGAAAAACATCAGGGCAAAAATAGAAAGACCCAGGATAATCTTTTTTTTCATCGCAGTGCTCTACCGCCGTTCGTTTAGTACGCAGCAATCGGACTGGGCCGCCTGACCGCCAATCTCCCCCGGCCGAAAGCTCCGGGATGCCGGTCTGAAAAATGTTTTTTTATCTATTCCTTTTCCCCGAATATCCGCTCCAGATAGTCGCGATAGCTCGAACGCGGGGTATCGTCAATAACTTCCCGCATCTTTTCCCTGTCAACGAACCCCCGGCGAAAGGCGATCTCTTCGAGGCAGGCGATCTTCAGCCCTTGTCTGGCTTCCAGCGTGCCGATGAAGTGGCTCGCCTCCAGAAGACTGGCGTGGGTGCCCGTATCGAGCCAGGCAATTCCCCGTCCGAGGGGGACAACGTGCAGTTTTCCGCGCCGGAGGTACTCCATGTTGACGTCCGTTATCTCCAGTTCCCCGCGCGCCGAAGGCTTCATCGCTTTGGCAATTCCCGTTATCTGCTCGTCGTAAAGGTAGAGCCCCGGAACCGCGTAAGACGACTTGGGAGCAGCCGGCTTCTCTTCTATGCTCACGGCCTTCCCCGCCGCATCGAACTCGACGACCCCGTAGCGCTCCGGATCGTTGACATAATATCCGAAAACAGTGGCCCCTCCCGGAAATCCTCCAATGATCGCGTCAAGTCCCATTTTTCCATAGAAGATGTTGTCGCCCAGAATCAGGCAGACAGACTCGCCTGCAATAAACTCTTCGCCGACAATAAAGGCCTGGGCAATCCCCTGCGGCTTCGGCTGCACCTTGTAGGAAATCCTGATTCCCCAGCGCGAACCATTGCCGAGCAGCGCCTCGAAACGCGGAGTGTCCTGCGGGGTCGAAACAATCAGAATATCCCTGATGCCGGCGATCATCAGCGTCGCCAGCGGATAGTAGATCATCGGTTTGTCGTACACCGGCTGCAGTTGCTTGCTCGCCACCATGGTCAGCGGGTAAAGTCTGCTTCCTGCCCCTCCCGCAAGGATAATCCCCTTTTTGATCCCGGTCATAACCTGCTCTCCGTTACCTGCCGCAAGGCCGGCAAAAAATTATCGAAATTTCTGAGTTTTCCTCCTTCGGCGCCCCTGCCATGCACGAAGGTTTATTTAAAAAGAGCTGCCAGCATCTGCTGGATATGGTCTGCGGCAGCGCGGCGATCCTGCGCCTCCCTGATCGGCCGGCCGACAACGATGTAATCGGCGCCATTGAGGAATGCCCCTTCCACCCCGACCGTCCTTTTCTGATCATCGACATTTGCCACCGGCCTTATGCCCGGCGCCACGACCAGCAGTTTATCGCCAAGTTCCCGTCGAAGCCGCGCCACCTCAAGACCGGAGGAAATCACCCCATCACAGCCGCTCGTCAATGCGCGTCTGGCGCGGGAAAGCACGAGTTCCTCCACATTGCAGGCAAAACCCAGGTCCTTCAGATCGCCTTCGTCGAGGCTGGTCAGCGCTGTAACGGCGAGAACTTTCAGGTTTTTCTTGACGGCTGCCGCCGCTTCCATAATTTTGTCGTTGCCATGAACCGTCACAAACTGCACGTCGCGCTCCGCAAGCCGGCTCACCGCCGATTGCACCGTCTGCGGAACGTCAAAAAACTTCAAATCCACGAAGACCTTTTTCCCCCGTTCCCGGAGCCAGTCGGAGAGTTCAAAATAGCCTCCCGCCATGAACATCTGCAGCCCCAGCTTATAAAACATGACGGAATCGCCCAGCTCGGCGACCAGCGCCTTCGCCTCGTCCGCCGACGAGACATCCATTGCAAAAATCAGCCGTTCCCGCGGCAAGATATCTTTTTTCGATAAAAATGTCCGCTTTTCTTCTGTTTTGTCCATAGCCCGCCTTTTTATAATAAGCACTCTGTTATTACGGAGTTTTTCAAAGTTATCGACCAGCCGCTCCCGTGAAACGGCTGCATGCCAGTTTTAAAGCCGGTCGGAATCGCTGAAGGTGGTTCCTACCACATACTTCCATCGGCTGCAACGACTATGAATGTTGCGCAATTGTTTGAATTCTCCGGGCAGTATCCCGTATCTTCCTGTTTTTTGACTTCTTGCGGCTATCTTCGTCCCTGGGGAGGAAGAACGAGATCGTCGATGAGACTGTCTCAAACACATCCCGCGTCAGGTTTCTTGTCTTCAGTCGGCGTTCGCGGACCAGGGCAGGTCTCCCATAGCCGTTCGCATCCGCTTCGTTAAAACCGAAGTCGTCAACAATAACAACTGCGCGGAACCTTTCCGGCAGTCGCATCCTCAGCTTCTCCCAGAACCGGCGATCCGCCTTCCAGAAACCCACCTCCGCAGAATTGGCAACGATAACAAAATCGAAACCCGCCTTCTGATATTGTTCGGAAGGCGGGGAAAAATCTGAATCTTCCGCAAGCGCCTCCCGCGCCGTTACTGCCGCTGCAATTTTCCGTTTCGCCACGGTTTTTGCTGCGGAGACGCTTTCGCCGCTTCTCGCCGCAATGCCCCAGTCCTTCAGATAGCGGACAATTGCGCCGGTCGCCTCCGCGTAATGGTCGGTGGCGATCACGACGGCAATATTTTGATCGGCGCTCAGTTTTTCAAGCAGCGGCCGCCAGAGGGGGTCCATACGCGAGTGGCTGAGATACATGGTCGTGAAACGCTCTGCCGCCTCAAAAATTGTCGAAAATGAAATCCGGCTTTTTGGACATGAAGCTGCGCTTTGTTCAGAGCGGCACACCCCGGGGGAAAGGTGGAGCGACGCAATCCTGTCGGCAATAATCCGCGCATAGCCGATCCTGGTCCGGCTCCCTTCGTCCCAGGTCGGAAAGACGATTTTCTCCCAGAAAATATCCGCATCCGTAACGCCGAACTCGGCAAGACCGCTTTCCGCAAGAGCCCGGACAAGCCTGTCCGGACATCCAAAATCGGGCGCCTCGATGCTTAAAGTTCCCGAATAGTCAAAGATAACAAGAATTTTGGCTGGAAGTTCTGCCATTTTCAGCTTTCCTGTCCTAAAGCAAGGCTTGCTGTTCATAATGCTCTGGAAACGGCGCGCAAACACCCTCTCAAACAGATTTTTTCCCTATCGGTTCTCCGCCGAAATGAACCGCCAGCCAGACCGTATCCTGCTTCCGATCGGTCTTTTCCACCCGGTGGCGGGCATGCCGGGGAATGAGAACGCAATCGCCCGGAACAAGGGCGATTTTTCCTCCGTCGGCAAAAGAGAGCTCCGCTGTTCCCGCAAGGAGCAAAACCCACTCATCCTCGCTCTGATCATACCAGAAACCGTCAGGGGAAGCCCCGCCATGAGAGACAATCCTTTCAATCCGGAAGTTTTCAGTCCTCAGAATATCCTGAAATTCCTCGTTTCCCGTTTCAACTGGGAGCCCGGCGAACAGATTGCGCACGTCTATCATACCTTCATCCTCGATGCATGTTAAAAATCAGCGGCGCAGGCGTTCCTCCGGGAACAACCGCACGAGCGCAAGGCTGATGACCGGAAGCGTCGCCAGAGCGAACAGCACAGTCGCAATGGAAAAAAACTCGGCCGCCATGCCCACGAAGGGCGTCATCATTCCCCCTACCCCCTGCCCCAGCCCCATCATCAGGCTGGAAACCATCGACTTCCCTTCCGGGGCCAGCTTCTGAGCCATCACCAGGCCCAGCGGCAGCGTTGCAAAAATCAGAAAACCGGCGGCCGCCGAGGTCAGGTAAACCCATTTCCCGGGCAGCAAAAGCATCAGATACAAGGCCGGCGCAACAAGAGTGAAGGTGAAGTAGAAAATGGGCTTGTAGCCGATCCGGTCGGAAAGCCGTCCGGCAATCAGACCGCTTATTGCCCCTGCCACGGTGAACAGGGAGATCACCATGCCTATGGAAACCAGCGAATAACCCTGCCTCGCGTAGTGTATGGGAGCAAATGTCAGAAAAGACTGGGTTACAAAGGTGCGAAGAACCATAACGCTCCAGATGAGCAGCACCTGTTTCCAGGCCTTCCCGAAGGCCGCCTTGATCGCGGCGGAAAATCCCTGCCCCCGCAATCCTTCGCCCTGCGGCCGGGGCGTTATCCTGAACAGCAGGGCCATCACGATCACGCCCGGAACAGCAGTCCAGAGGGTTGCATCCAGGCCGTAGCTATTGACGAGACTGGCGATGAAGAGCGGTCCGACGCCAAAGGCAAGGGTGCCTCCCATATTGAAAATGGCGATGCAAAAACCGAAATGCCGGCCCGCGTAATTGGCGATCATGCCGGCCGTGGAGGGATGAAAAAGAGAGGAGCCGATTGCCCCGACGGCCACGCAAAGCAGCAGTTCATAAAAAGATCCGGCCCGGCCGGCCAGGGAAATGAAGCTTATAGTAAGCAGCGGCCCGCCGATAATAAAAGCCCTCGTCCTGTAACGGTCGGCGAAATAGCCAACCCCGGGCTGGACGACAAAGGCCATGATCCGCATCGTCCCGGCGATAAAACCGATCTGGGCCAGCGAAAGGGATAGCTTCTCGACAAAAACCGGGTAGAGCGGCGAGATGAAGGAGATATAGAAATCTGCCGTGAAATGCAGAATGGACAGGGCGAAGATCGCCTTCACGTCAGTGCGGTTTTGCTCTGTCATACGGATACTTTCAACCCGAAACATCTTGTTTTGATATCATAAATTGTGACAATATCGTTGCCGTCGATAAATGCGCCGCCGGTCTTTTCCCTGTCCCGATGCTTGATTCAATAGACCATTATCGGATTCCGTGCAACCATGAAGGACCAATAACATGGAAATATGCGCCGTTGCGAGATCAAGCGTTCAAGAATTAAACGCTAAATTTGGAGACCTGACCCCGAGTCAAGCCGAGATCAAGCGTTCAAGAATTAAACGCTAAATTTGGAGACCTGACCCCGAGTCAAGCGGAAAAGACTTGACAATTTTGCTCCCGTCATATAGAAGAACCGCGGATTTACAATGTTTTAGTCCCCGGTGCCGGGAGGCGGTTGGGGATTTTTTGTTTCACACAACTTTGGACGGGCACGTTATATGGAAATTGAAAACACAGCGCCGGAAACGCCGGCGGCTGTCAATGAAGAGCGTCGCAGGGGGCAGGAGATCGGACAGCGCCGCACCTTCGGCATCATCAGTCATCCCGACGCCGGGAAAACAACGCTGACTGAAAAACTGCTCCTCTTCGGCGGGGCGATTCAGTTGGCCGGGGCGGTGAAGGCCAGAAAGGCCGGACGCCACGCGACCAGCGACTGGATGACGATCGAAAAGGAGCGGGGAATTTCGGTTACCACCTCCGTAATGAAGTTTCACCACCGGAATTTTGAGATCAATCTCCTCGACACCCCCGGCCATCAGGACTTTTCCGAAGACACCTACCGGGTGCTCACCGCCGTGGACAGCGCGCTGATGGTCATCGACAGCGGCAAGGGGGTCGAACCGCAGACGGAAAAGCTGATGGAGGTCTGCCGGATGCGCAACACGCCGATCATGACCTTCATCAACAAACTCGACCGGGACGGCCTGGCGCCTATGGACATCCTCTCCGACATCGAGGACAAGCTCCAGATCGAGTGCGTTCCGCTTTCCTGGCCAATCGGGATGGGCAAGGACTTCAAGGGGGTTTACAACATCTACCGGCGCTCCCTCCACCTGTTCACCCCGGGGAAGGACAGCCGCAAGGAAGCGGGGATCACGATTACCGATCTGGACGATCCCCGGCTGGACGAACTGCTGGGCAGCAGCGCCGGACGGCTCCGGGAGGATATCGAGCTGATCGCCGGGGCTTCCAGCCCGTTTTCGATGGAGGAGTACCTCAAGGGGGGCCAGACCCCGGTATTTTTCGGCAGCGCGATCAACAACTTCGGCGTGCGGGAGCTGCTTGACGCCTTTGTCGAAATGGCGCCGCCCCCCGGACCGCGGATGACGACAACCAGAATTGTTTCGCCCTTCGAGGAGACATTCTCCGGATTTGTCTTCAAGATTCAGGCGAATATGGATCTCGCCCACCGCGACCGGATCGCCTTTTTCCGTATCTGCTCGGGAAAGTTCACCCGCGGGATGAAGGTGATGCACCACCGGATTGGCCGCGAGATCGTCCTGGCGAACGCGACGATCTTCATGGCGCAGGATCGCACCAACGTCGAAGAGGCCTGGCCGGGAGACATCATCGGCATCCATAACCACGGCACGATTCAGACCGGCGACACATTTACCGACGGAGAAGTTCTCCAGTTTACCGGCATCCCCAACTTCGCCCCGGAACATTTTCGCCGGGTGCTCGTCAAAAACTCGCTGAAGATCAAGCAACTCCAGAAGGGACTGACCCAGCTTTCCGAAGAGGGCGCCGTGCAGGTTTTCAAGCCGCTCGTCGGCAATGACTATATCCTCGGCGCGGTCGGCATCCTCCAGTTCGACGTGACGATGGCCCGTCTCAAGACGGAATACGGCGTTGACGCATCCTACGAGGCGATCGACTATACGACCGCCCGCTGGGTGACCTGCGAAGACAAAAAAATGCTGGCGGATTTCGAAAAAAAGAATCAGAATAACCTCACCCTTGACGCCGACGGCCACCTCACCTATCTCACCACGAGCGAGTGGCGCCTTGGCTTTGTCATCGAGGACTGGCCCGGGATTAAATTCAATAAAACCAGGGAGCACAACTGAGCCATGAGACTGCCGCCAATTTTCCCGGATCGCCCCCCCAGTTCCCCTCTTCTACAAAGGCGACCTTTGCTTATGTGGCAAGACGAGACAGTATAAACCTGTTAAGTGAAACCCCTTCCTCCGCACAGCGGATAGCCAACTCACGATGTTTTTCAGGGGAATTCTCAGAGTTAGATGTCCTTTATATTTTTTCAGCCCCAATGGCTCCGGCACTGCTTCGCCCTCTTCCTGCATCCACTTGACGGACTCCCCTACGACATATTCAATTTGCCTCAACGCTTCTTCAATCGTATCCCCATGAGCCGCCAGGGAAGGAAACTCCAGACATCTGGCCACATGGCAATGGTCATCCTCCGACCACTCGATCCGGTATGTATATTTTTCACTGTCACTCTTCATTTTTCTTCGCCTCCATTTTCTCAATGGCTTTTTTCACGTCTCTCACCTGGTAGAATTTGGCCATCTTATCAACTCTTTGCAGGTTTATCCGCGGATCACCTTTCCATGGCGTTTTGAAGATGTAGTGACTGCCACGGATCCTCGGTTTCCCGAAATATTTTCGGCAAATCTTCAGCTCCTTTTTCCCTCCTCCCGCGTTAGTCAACTAATCAACAGCGTCTCCCTTGGTTGTCCGAATTCCCGTCTGTCACGACCTGCCCGTACAGGTCAGTTCCGCGCGCGGAACTGACTTAATGATTTCATTTAATTAACAAATTAACGACGGCGCCAATCATTTTCCCGCTAAATCCGAGCCCGTCCCCAATTGACCCTTCACTTGATCAGCCGTTTGCGCATCTTGTAAAGCGCCAGCGGAAAGACCGCCGCGGCGAAGGCGGCAAGGTAGGCGATCCCCGGCAGGAGCCCGGCGTCGATCCGGCCGTTCGCGAAGGCCCGGGAGAGGTCGACCAGGTGGGTGAGCGGGAGAAGGGCCGCCGTCGTCTGCGCCCAGCCGGGGAGGTTCTCCACGGGGAAGAAGGTTCCGCCGAAGAGGAACATCGGCGTAATGAAGAGAAAGACCGGCAGGTTGAAGAGTTCGATGCCGGGGACCATCGCTGTACAGACCATCCCCGCCGCGCCGAAGGCAAGCCCACCCAGAAAGGCAAGCGGCAGCAGGAGCAGCCCCTCTGGGTAGCGGATCAGGCCGAAGAGGCCGATCACGACCATCATGATTGCCGTTGCGATCACCGCCTTGGTCGCCCCCCAGATGATCTCGCCGGCGATGATCTCCTCCACGGTGAGCGGAGTCGCCATCATCGCGTCGAAGGTTTTCTGGTAGTACATCCGGACGAACGAACCGTAGGTGTTTTCGAAGAAGGAGCTGTTCATCACCGTGATCGCGATGAGCGCCGGGGCGATGAACCGGGTGTAGGAGATCTCCACTCCTCCGTAGCGGATATTTCCCACGAGACCTCCCAGGCCGATGCCGAAGGCGAGCAGGTAGAAAAGGGGCTCCAGCAGCGGCGGAATGAAGCTGATCTTCCAACTTTGCCGGTAGACGGTCATGTTGCGCTGCCAGACCCGGAAAAAGCGGCGGGAGAGCTGCGGATAGAGTTTCATTCTCTCAATTCCCTTCCTGTCAGCCGTAGGAACACATCCTCCAGCGTCGCCATTCTCATGCTGCACCCGCCGCCGCCACAGAAGCGTTCGCTGATCTCCCGGTAGAGGGCGGTTCCATCCTCCAGATCGACGATCAGCCGGTGGCCGATGTTTTCGAAAAGCACTCCCCGTTCGCGGAGGAAAGCCGGCAGCCCCTCCACCGGATCCGTAATCTCGATGACGTGGCGGCCGACGTGCCGGCGGACCAGGTCGGCCGGCTTCCCCTCGACCAGGAGGCGTCCCTGATCGACGATGATCAGCCGGTCGCAGAGGCGGGAGGCCTCGTCCATGTAGTGGGTCGTAAGCAAAATGGAAAGCCCATCCGCCCGGAGCTCCTCCAGACGCTCCCAGACCTGGTGGCGCGACTGCGGGTCGAGGCCGGTCGTCGGCTCGTCGAGGATGAGGAGCTCCGGCCGGTTGAGGAGCGCCCTGGCCATGACGAGACGCCGGATCATCCCGCCCGAGAGGTCGACCGCGCGCGAGTTTTCCCGGTGGTCGAGGGCCATGAAACCGAGAAGCTCCCGGGAGCGCCGCGTCGCCTCGGCCGCGGGGATGTTGAAGTAGCGGGCGAAGACTTCGAGGTTCTGGAGGACGGTCAGGTCCGGATCGATGTTGTTCTCCTGCTGGCAGACGCCGATCCGGGACTTCACGGCGCGCGCCTGCCGGGTGATGTCGAGACCCAGCACCCGGAGCGTTCCCCCGCTCGGCGGGGAGAAGGCGTAGACCATCCGGATCGTGGAGGTCTTCCCCGCCCCGTTGGGGCCGAGGATCCCGAAGCACTCCCCGGCGGCGACCGAAAAGGAGAGGTCGTCGACGGCGACGAGCGAACCAAAGGCCTTGCGGAGGTGTTCCGCCTCTATGACCGTGTTCAACGGGCTGCCGCCTTTTGTTCTACACATTGATGCCGATGTGACGGCCATCCGACAGTTCAACATCCAGAGACAACTTACCACCAAGCGCCTCGATATACCGCTTCAAAGAAGAAATTTTAACTTCGTGACCGCGTTTTTCAAGATTTGCAACAGATGGCTGGGAGATGCCTAATGCAACCGCTATGTCATGTTGCGACATCTCAGCAGTTTGTCGTAATTGTGCGAGGCGAAGTTCGAAAATCTCCTGATCGGCCTGGGCACGGGCCGCATTTACTACGGTCGGGTCTACTTTTTTCATCAATTCTAAAAGTTGCTTTGCCATCGCTCACTCCCCTTCTTGCAGGTAGTCCAGAAATTCTCGTTCTGCAATAGAAATCATAGTTTCGTAAAAGTGTTTATCCCCTGTCTTATCTCCGCCACAGAGCATTACTGCTTGGCGCAGCGGATCGAAAGCGAAAAATACTCTCGAAAAGGCTTGCCCTTGTGTTGCACACGGAGCTCCTTCAGATTTTTTACCTTTCCCGTGCCTTTGATGCTATCAACGTATGGCCTTCCTAACGTAGGACCGAATTGCTCAAGCACCAATATGGCCACCAATACATCTTTTTGCTCCGCCGCATCCAAGCCAAGAAACCAATCATCGAAGTATTCAACAGTAACGACTTTCCACGCCATTTTAATTTCCTTTTCAAATGATAATAGCCTGTAAGTTATATAGTGTCAAGGCTATATTTTGCAATATTTCCAAAGAAAATTGGGCGCTGTTCATGTCCTCATCCGTCTAACTGCAACAGTCGGCAAATGTGAGCTTCCGCACGATTTTCCTGGCTGTCGAACCCATAAGCATCTCCCTTCTATAAAGCCGTTTTTCCCCTACTCAATCGCAGCAGGTGTGTTAGTCCTGAACCTGTCGAATTTCTTGAGGCGAGACAATACTTCCCACCCGCGCAGCCGATCGTTAGGCGATATAGCCCCATTTTTTGAAGAGTGGTTGCAACTCCCGATCATCCTTAAATGCTTGGAAGTAGATGTATTCCGGGGCCAAATCAGCTCCATTGGGCCAAGTAATCGTTTCAAGCTCAGGGTCAAGTATGAGCCTGGAAAATTCAGCCGGATTTTTTAATGGCTCGAAAACAGGGCCTTTAAGAGCCGCTGAAAGATCAGCAATACCCTTTTTGCCATTATTGAATGTGATTTCTACTTGGTAATCATGCAGATAAACTGCTTCCGTAATATGAAGAAACATGGTGTCACTCCAAAGGTTCTATAGATTTAGGCATTTCCGAACGCCGACACAATTCCCAATCTTCCATTAATTCATCTTTGTGCAGTTCATACCATTCAAGTACATGCTGAAGCGCCCTTTTGGGAAAGACACCTTCCACAACGCCGGTAAGAATGGCAACTGAGATTTCATATTCGCCGTATTTGGCATGAAAATGAGGCGGTGAGTGATCATCCCAAAACATTGAAATTACGATTCCAAGAAATCTGCTGATTATTGAGACAATTGCAAAACTCCCCATTCTTGTCATTCCCGCAACGATTCTGAGCGGGAATCT
>CAZKHU010000043.1:0-23305 GCA_964552725.1 uncultured Syntrophus sp. | reverse complement strand
GCCGGAGACAATCACATCGGTCTGTTCGGCATCAAATGCCTTGACGTTGAGCAGGGCGATCTTTTGGGCAGTTTCGATATCCCCGGTCGCGCTGACCGGTTTCCCGCCTGATCATTGTAGAATTCAATCCCGGCAGCGGTGAAAGCGCCCTTTAGCCCTGCTTCATCCAGCAGGGGGCTCTCCGTGGAGACAACCTTGCGGGCCCCGGCTTGTCCGGCAAGCGTTAAAACGAGCTCGGCTGCCTCCAGCGGTGTCTTTACTCGGAATACCTCGGTTGCCGCCGCCTTTGCCCTTTTTTCGAATTCGGGAAAGAGGTGCGCCCCGACCTCCCCGGCGGGAAGATGCCTATTCCACTCTTCACTGGTTTTTTTCATCCTTTTCAGCCTCCTGGGACTAAGCGGCGACGGGTTCACATTTCCGGAGAACAGGGGATATCTGCCTTAAATACGGGATAGCGGAGCAAACGTTTTATAACTGGGAAAACGGATTCAGATTTGGTAAATACCCAGGGGCAAGGTCAGCCTGAATATCTAAATAGCGGGAAATTGGAGGACGTAAGATGAGCGCGGAAGTGAAAGATTTCGAAATCCTGAAGATAACAGACACCCGCAAGGCGGCCTATGCCGTCGTGCTGGTGGCCATGGGTGTGGCGCTGGCCCCCTATACTTCCTTTCCGATCGGTATCGCCAGGATCAACCCTACCCAGCACTTTGTCAATGTGATTGCGGCCGTGTTGCTGGGACCCTGGTGGGCGGTGGCGATTGCGACCATCATCGCCGCGCTTCGCAACGCGACAGGGCTGGGAACCCTCCTGGCCTTTCCCGGAGGCGTGATCGGCGCCCTTCTGGCGGGCTTGTTCTATAAGTATGCCCGCAATATTTATGCGGGCGCCGCCGGTGAAATCCTCGGCACCGGCTGCATCGCGCCTGTCGTAAGCGCCCTGCTTGTCGCCCCCGTGTTGATGGGGAAAGTCATCCCCCTGCTGGCTTTGGTTCCTTCATTTTTGGCCAGCACGCTGGCAGGCGCCGTTTTGGGGGTACTGGCCCTAAGGCTGCTGAAACGGGCCGACATTGTCCAGTTGGACGATTAATCGATGACGGCGCCCCCCTGGGTGGTGGAAACCGAGCGGCTGGGGTACGCCTACCGGCAGGAAGATGCAAACCTTGCCATAGACGGCGTGGACTTGCGCGTTGCCGCCGGGGAGTATCTGCTCTTGAGCGGCGCCAGCGGCTCCGGCAAATCGACGCTTTGCCGCACCTTCAATGGCCTTATCCCCCATTTTTATGGCGGCCGTCTGCATGGGGAGGTCCGCATCGCCGGGAAATCCACCTCCGGGCAATCCGTTGCCGATCTTTTTGATCGGGTGGGGATGGTATTTCAGAACCCTGAAATTCAGCTTTTTAATTCCAGCGTCGCCCGGGAGATCGCCTTCGGTCTGGAAAGCCTGGGACTTCCCCGGGCGGTCATTGAGGAGCGGATTTTTACTGCGGCAAAGATGCTGAACCTGTCAGCGCTGCTGGAGCGCAACCCCCAGGAATTGTCAGGCGGGGAACAGCAACTGGTGGCTATTGCAGCCGTGTTGGCGATCTCTCCCCAACTGCTGGTGCTGGATGAACCTTATGCCAACCTGGATTCTGCAGGCGTCCGACGGGTACGGGCGGCTCTGAAAGCGATTCACCAAAAAGGCGTGGGGGTGGTGATCAGTGAGCATCGGCTCTCCTGTGCAGTGCCGGACGTTCAGCGAATGGTAGCGCTGCACCGGGGACGTATCGTCCTGGACGGCACGCCGGCGCAAATGCTTACCCAATCGATTGAGGATTTCGGTCTGGAATTGCCTCTGCCTGTCCGCGTCGGCCGACGCCTGGAATTGCCCCGCTTGCCGCTCAGTGTTGAGGAGCTCCAATCAATGGAGTTGACATTCCCTCTACCAGCCGACTTGCAGACCGTTCCGTCGGCCCTGCCTCCGGCTGCGGCGGATATTGTACTGGAAGTCGAGCGCGTTTCCTTCGACCTGGACGGCGCGCCCATTCTGCGCGACGTCAGTTTCACCCTGCATAGAGGCGAATCCCTGGCCATCGTGGGGGCCAACGGCGCCGGGAAAACGGTATTGCTCAAACATCTCAATGGCCTGTATCGTCCGACGCGAGGAAATATCCGGGTGATGGGTAAGGAGACCTGCCGGGACAAGGTCTCCCAGTTGGCCCGGCAGGTGGGCATTGCCTTCCAGAACCCGAACAGCCAGTTTTTCAAGCTGACTGTATGGGATGAAATTCTCGTGGGGCCAAGGGCTTTGGGGCTCTATGACGAGGCTTGGCTCCGGGAACTTGTCAGGCTGTTTCGTCTTGAACCGTTGCTCAGGCGCCCCCCTTACCGGTTGAGCGACGGCGAAAAAAAACGGGTGGCGTTTGCCGCGGCGTTGGCCCACCGGCCTGCGATCCTGGCGCTGGACGAACCGACGGCTGGTCAGGATTGGCATTTTCGGAGCATTCTGGGAAACCTGTTGGCCGAATTGCGTACGCAGGGGCAGGCTATGCTGCTGGTGACGCATGACCTCCCTTTTGCAGAACAGCACGCCCATCGGTGGATCATGCTGACCGACGGCCGGGTGGTCGCCGAAGGCGCTCCCTGGGCAGTGATGGCCGACCGGACCGCCATGGACCGCGCCCATCTCGAGCCGACCGACTCCTATCGACTTTTTGCGCCGGAGGGAGGCATCCTTGACAGGGAAGTGCGGCTGGGAGGTGGTAATCATGTTTGATCCGCGCACCAAGCTGTTATTGGCCATGGGCTATGCCGCTCTCACAATGGCGTCGACCCGGCTGAGCTGGTCGTTTGTCGAAGGGGGGGCGCTTTTGCTCTTCATCGCCCTTGCCGGCAGAACAAAACCCTATCTGCGCTGGCTGCGGATGGCGCTGCCCATGTCGCTGTTTCTTGGCGCAGTCATCTGGTGGACGGCGGATTTGCCGATAGCTGCATTAGCCGCATTGAAACTGTTGACCCTTGTTTCGGTTTTTTTTGTCTTCTTCAGCGTCACCCTGCCCGAGGATTTGGGAAACTCGCTGGTTAAAATCGGGGTGCCGTATATCGCCGCCTTTGTGGTAAGCACTTCATTGCAGTTCGTGCCGATCATGAGCAGAAGGATAAAGAACGTGCTGGACGCACAACGGGCCAGAGGAATCCCTCTGGAGCCGGGATGGTCGGCCCTGCGGCATTACCCGGCGTTTTTGGGACCGATTCTGATTCAGGCTTTTCAGATGGCCGAGGCATTGGCCGAAGCCATGGAAACGAGGGGATTCAGTCGACCGGGGCGAACCTTTCTCCGAGAGTACCGAATGCGGACCAGGGATTGGCTGGCGATCTCCTTGGGCCTGCTCGTTTTGATTGCCTGCCTTCTTGTACAGGATGGATCTATAACACTCCCCTAAAACTGGACGGAGCAATAGGGCGCATTTTAGTTTGCCATAGACCCAAGGAGGGGAAATATCGCAGAGAAGATGCGAATAATCACGATGCGGCATTTAAAGCCGACGCAGCGCCCGAGTCCTTGAAGAGGGGCCGATTTTTCAGGGGAGATTCTTCGGGCTTGACAAAAGTTTGATTATTCTATAAAACCCGTCCCGCTATAAGATCTTGGTGGATCAGAGGAAGGGGGTGCGAAGCCCCCGCTGCCCCGCAGCCGTGAAGGGAACGAAAGCCCATTATGCCACTCTTGCGAGAAAGTCGCCGGGGGAAGGCGGGCGATTAGGAGGCCCGAAGCCGGAAAACCGATTCGCCAGCATTATTCTCGCGGGAGGATGATCTTGCCACACAGGGAGTCACATTTGACCCTGAAAAGAATATTCAGGGTCTCTATCTTTTTGCTTGCCGTTCTGGCTGCCGTCTTTCTGCTTGCCCTTTTTGCCGGGCCGACGCCGTTTGACGTTTCCTCGGTCTTTAAAGGGATTCTTTCCATTTTTCCATTTGCCGGGGAACGTGCCCAACTGTCGGAAGCAGAGCATGCAATCCTTTTTTCCATCCGCATCCCCAGGATAGTTTTTGCCGGCATTGTTGGCGCTTCCCTGTCCTGCTCGGGCGCCGTTTTTCAGGGTATCTTGCGCAATCCCCTTGCCGATCCATATATTCTCGGAGTTTCCGGCGGCGCCGCTGCCGGCGCCATTGTCGCCATCGTCTTCGGACTGGATTCCCTGCCGTTTGGGGTGACTGCGGTTGCCTTTATCGGCGGCATTTTCTCCATCCTTCTGGTATGGGGACTTGCCGGATCCTCCGCCGAACTCCGAACGGACAGGATTCTTCTTTCCGGCGTTATCGTCAATGCATTCTTTTCCGCCCTGATCATGTTTCTTGTTGCGGTTGCAGGGAACGATCGATTGCAAGGCGTCATCTTCTGGCTGATGGGAGATTTGGGGATGGCGGAGAAAAAGGATGTCATCCTTGCGGTGCTGTTTATGATCGCCGGCTTCATCGTGATGTTCTTTCACGCCCGGGATCTCAATGTCATGCTTGCCGGCGAGGACACAGCCCTGCAATTGGGGATTAATGTAAAAAAAACAAGAATGGCAATGCTTTTGGCGGCATCGCTCGTTACTGCGAGTGCGGTGTCGATGAGCGGTATAATCGGTTTCGTCGGGCTGATCATTCCCCACATTGCGAGGATGCTTTTTGGTTCCGATAACCGCCTCCTGCTGCCCGCGTCCCTGCTCTCCGGCGGGGCCTTTCTGATTGTCGCCGACGCGATCGCCCGCACCGTCATTGCCCCCTCCGAGCTGCCGGTGGGTGTGATCACCGCCCTTTGCGGAGCCCCCTACTTCGCCTATCTGATGAAGAGGTCGAAATAGCGATGGAGATGCTGGAAATTGCAGGGTTAAGCTTCAAATATGGCGAAAGCTGGGTTTTAAGGGATATCAGTCTGAAGGTGCGAAAGGGCGAGTTTTGGGGAATTTTAGGGCCGAACGGCGCCGGGAAAACGACCCTGATGAACCTGATCGACGGAATAATCCCGCCGTGGGAAGGCGTGATAAGAGTCGGGGGTAAACCCGTCGGCGAGATGAAACGAAGGGAAATTGCGAAGCTGATAGCGGTCGTTCCGCAGGACGCGGCGCTGGTTTTTCCGATGACAGTTGAAGAGGTTGTTCTTATGGGAAGAACCCCTCACCTCGGAAAATTCGAATTTGAATCCAAAAACGACCTGGAGGTTGCCAGGGCGGCTATGGAGGCCACGGATATACTGCCTCTGTCAGCGCGGTTGATCCAGTCACTGAGCGGCGGAGAAAGGCAGCGGGTGTTGCTTGCCCGGGCGCTGGCGCAGCAGCCCGAGGTGCTTTTGCTTGATGAGCCCACCTCTTCGCTTGATATAGCTCACCAGCTCAGCGCCTTCGAGATGATCCGTTCGCTCAGCGGGGCTGCCGGACTTACCGTCCTGGCTGCCACTCATGATATGAATCTCGCTTCGCTCTACTGCGACCGGATCGCCCTTTTGCATGAGGGGAATTTTTATTCTCGGGGGACGCCTGAGGAGGCTCTGACCGAAAAGGGGATCAAAGAGGTTTACGGGGTCAACGTTTTTGTTGACCGTCACCCATTAACCGGCCTGCCGAGGATTTCATTGCTCGGCGGCCCTTCTCCGGAACGAGGAAACCGGTGGAAATCCGGCGCTGCCCCGCATCTGTAAGCGAAACGAACCCCGCACTATGCCACTGGCTTCCGGGAAAAGCCGGGAAGGCGCGGCCAGTAGGGAGACGCAAGTCAGAATATTCGCCCGGAGGATTAAATGGCGACTTTTCGAGAGGAAAGGTCAGGGAGGGAGAAATGCATTCTGGTAAAGTATTGAGAATTTTGTCTGTTGTCGTATTTTCAGGGTTTTTTACTGTCCATGGTTATGGAGCGACGGCCGGCGACGCCGCCGGCGAATCCGTGACGATGCAGGAAGTGGTTGTAACCGCTACGCGGGACACGGAGGAGGTGCGCCGGGTGCCGGCCAATGTTTCGGTGATCACCGCAAAACAGATCGAGGCCTCCGGGGCGACGACCGTCGTTGAAGCGCTGGACAGACTGGAAAGCATAAATTTTGTCGATTATACCGGTACAGGGTCGAAGGCTTCCATGGACCTGCGCGGCTTTGGCGGAGATTCTCCTTTCGGGAAGACGCTGGTAATGCTGGACGGCCGACGCCTCAACCGGCCCGACATGTCCTCGGTGAACTGGCTGCAGATACCGCTGAACAACGTCGAAAGGATTGAAGTGGTGCGCGGCGCCGGAAGCGTCTTGTATGGAGACGCCGCAGTGGGAGGCGTTATCAACATCATTACCAAAAAAGGAGAGGGAAAACCCAAGTTCAATGCCTCCATAATTGCCGGAAGCTACGGGCTGCATGATGAGCGGCTCTCCTTTTCCGGTTCTTCCGAAAAATGGAGCTACGCGCTTACAGGCGAGAACAATTACAATTCCGGCTATCGGGACCGGTCGAAGACGTCCTCCCAGAGCGGCGGCTTTGAAATCGGCTACGAGGCGAGTGAACTCTTGAATATCTCGCTGGGGGGGGCGTTCAACAAGACGGACTATCAGATGCCGGGCGCTCTTACCAAGGCGCAGATGGAGCAGGACCGGAGGCAGTACCAGCCGGCCGGTTTGTGGACGCCGGCATCTTCGGATGACGATGGCGCCGATAAGTACACCGACCTCAATTTGGGGATCAGATCGTATCTTGGACCGTGGGGGGAGCTGAGCGTCAATTTTCTGTATGGCAAAAAGGATTTGCAGATCAATATGCCGTCCTGGTGGTTGTATTCCAACACCGGAATCGATACCTATGGGGTAACGCCTAAATATATTTTCGAGAAGAATATTTTCGGGTTCGGAAACAAACTGTTGCTGGGAGTCGATTACTATAAGGAATCGTATGACAAGGAGTTCTTCACGAGCCGTGAAAAAACGGGAAAGCAGAGCTGGGCTGATCTTTCCCGTAACAGCCTCGGCTACTACATAAGGGATGAATTCAGTCTGTTGAAAAATCTGATCCTGCACGCCGGTTATCGATACGAACGGGCGACTCTGGGGGGAGACAATACTGATTCGGCAACTCCTGCCAACAATTTTTCCGGGATGGATAAAACCTACAGCGTCGAAGCCTATGAAGGCGGAGCGACCTGGCTTTTCGGCAAACAATCGAAAATGTTTGCAAAATACGCAACTGTCTACCGCATTCCTTTTCTTGACGAAATTGCCTATTTTAATGGTTTCGGCGGCGGCTTTCTTACAAGCCTCGAGGAAGAGAGAGGGGTCAGCGTAGAGGCGGGAACGGAATTTTATCCGCTCAGGAATCTGAAAGTAGGCTTGACGCTGTTTCGGGTCGATATGGAGGACGAGATCGCTTACGTCGGCGTGTTTCCGGCGGGGAAAAACGAGAATACCGGAAAGACGAGGCATGACGGCGCGGAGATTTCTCTTTCCTATCTGCTGGGAAAGAAGGCAAAAATTTATGGCAATTTTACCTACCACAAGGCTACCTTTGAAAATGGCGTAAACAACGAAAAAGAAATGCCGATGGTTCCGAACCGGCTGGCAAAAGCGGGCGCGGAAATATACCTGCCCTTCAATGTTACAGTGCGCCCCGAAATCAGCTATACAGGGGCCTCCTATCTCGGCGGCGACAACGATAACAATGCGGAAAAACTGGAGTCGCGCACCCTGCTCAACCTCTATCTCTTCTACCGGCCCTCTTTTGGGAAGATAAAAACGGCGCTGTTTTTAGGGGCCGAAAATTTGACCGATCAGCAGTACTCTTCATACGGTTACGACGGTGGCGCCTGGAGTCCCAATACCTACTACCCGATGCCGGGCATTGTCTTTAAGGGAGGACTCTCTGTAGAGTTTTAAGAGAAGAAACGATAATCCGCCCCGCAGTCTTACGGGAGTTTGACTGCGGGGTATTTTAAACGCCCGTTTTTCAGCGGCAATTTCCCTGGTAAGAAGATGAAATGTCTCAATTTTTACAAGAAAACAATTGTGCCGCTGATCGTTCTGGCAATTGTTTTTCTGATGCCGCCCAGGGTTATGGCCGATTATCCGCAGCGGATAATCTCTCTGGCGCCGAATCTGACGGAGATTGTTTGCGATCTCGGCCTCGAAAACCGGATCGTCGCGGTTACCGATTACTGCGACTATCCGGCCGGGGTTGCTTCCAAACCGAAGGTTGGGGGTTTTGCGAATCCTTCGCTGGAAGTCATTGTCGCGTTGAAGCCCGACCTCGTGGTTATGACAATGGATGGAAATCCCCGGGGACTTGATGCTCGCCTCCGAAAAATGGGTATAAAAACCTATATTTTCCAGGCGCGACGGATAAATGAACTGCCCGGGGCGATCCGGAGTCTCGGCGCCGTGCTCGGGAGAGGCCGTGAGGCCGACCTCCGGGCGCGATGGTTCGAGGGGCAGTTGCGGAATTTTGAGCAAAAAAAACAGGCGCTGCATAAGACAGGGACTAAAAAGGTGGTCTTTGTCGTCCAGTCCCTTCCGTTCATGGCGGCGGGCCGGGGGACGATCATGGATGATGCCTTTGAGATCCTTGGAATGAAAAATATCGCCGCGGTGGGGGGGAGCGGATACCATAAGTTCTCCATAGAGGAGATCATCCGCCTGGCGCCCGATGCGATTTTTTTCGGAAAGGGAGACGGAATGGGGGAGCGGGCCAAACCCCTCCTGAAAAGACTTGCCGTTTTGCCCGCTGTCCGCACGGGAAAGGTATTTTTTCTTGACGAGGCTGTTTACCGGCTCGGTCCAAGAATAATCGCCGTTTTGCAAGAGATGGCGGATTCTTTTTGATGCTGTTTGATTTTATGTGAGTATTTCGCGTACCTTACGAGACAGCTCTTCGAAACGGAACGGTTTCTGAATGAACCCCTGACACCCCCGCTCGATGATGTTTTTTGCTTCGCTGTTTATGCTGTAGCCGCTGGAAAGCAATACCTTGACGTCTGAATTTATTCGGGAGAGCCGATCGAAGGTTTCTCCGCCGGAGATGCCCGGCATGATCATATCGAGGATAACCAGGTCTATTTCATTGTTTTTTTCCATATATACGGAAAGCGCTTCCTGACCGCTTCCCGCAGGAAAAACCCGGTACCCGAGCGACTTCAGAAGTTCGCAGTTTGTTTCCAGAATCATTCTTTCATCGTCGACTACAAGGATTGTCTCGGCGCCTCCGAGCAGTTTTTCCGTCTTTTGGCTTGTTTCCTCTTGCAGGGGTTGCCTGGTCGAGGCGGGCAGATAGATGGAGAAGGTTGTTCCCCGTCGCAGTTCGCTCTCAACATTGATTGCGCCTTTATGCCCTTTCACTATCCCATAGACCGTCGCCAGACCCAGCCCTGTTCCTCTGCCCATCTTTTTTGTCGTAAAGAATGGTTCAAAAATATGTTGCTTTATTCTTTCGTCTATCCCTACCCCGGTGTCAGTAACCGATATTTTTACATAATTGCCCGGTTCCGTAGATATTTTGATGGCTTTCTTTTCATCGACAAGGATGTTTTCTGTTTTCAGAAGTATGTTGCCCCCTCCCGGCATCGCCTGCCAGGCGTTGACCAGCAGGTTGAGAAAAACCTGCTCCATCTGTCCCCTGTCGACATCAACCGGAAAGATGTTATCGGCGCATTTATACTCAATGGAAATTTCCTTTTTCGTCTGTCCGAACACTGATGCGGTTTTTTTGATGATTTTGTTGATATGTGTTGTCTTGACCTCGTAGTTTCCGCCGCGGGCAAATCCCAGGAGCTGACCGGTGAGGTTTGCCCCGTTCTGTACCAGTTCTTCTATATTTTTCAACCAATGGTAATGGGAATGGGATGGCGGCAATTCCCGAATCACCAGTGAAGCATAGCCCTGGATCGCCATCAGCAGGTTATTGAAGTCATGAGCGATGCCTCCGGACAGTGTCCCGATTGCCTCCATTCTCTCCGCCTGCTCCAATTTTTTCTGTGTTATTTTCCTTTCCTCTTCCGCATGTTTTTGTTCGGTTGCATCGATTACAACGACCCGAATTCCGTCGGGTTCGCCGTTTCTTATTATTGGAGAGGCGTAGGTAACGCAGGGAAAGGCATTGCCGTCCTTTCTGACCATTGTGTATTCATGCGCCTCCGTATGTCCCCCTGTTGTTACCTCCTTTACGTTCTTCATTGCCCGTTCGAAGTCGTCCGGGAGAAGAGCCTCGGACATGTGCACCCCTTTCTCCATATCTTCAGGGGCATAGCCGAAAGTTTCCAGTGCGTTTCTGTTCGCGTAGACGACAATCATCGCGGAGTTTATCTCGCATACCGAGAGCGGAAGCATATCGGCAAGTTCGCGGAAACGGGCCTTGCTTTCCCGAAGCGTTTTTTCGCTGCTGGCGATAGCCGCTGTCTTGATTCTGACCATCTTGCGCAGCCGGATGTTCCATACCCATACCCAGAGGCCGATCAGCAGAGCCGTCCCGAGGGCGATGGAAAAAGGCAATATATATCTGTTCAGAAAGGAGGCCGGGGGAGAAAAACCTACTCCCAGCCATTTTATGCTGATCTTATCGATTACTCCCGATTTTCTGGCCTCGCCGATCCCCCTGTTGATGATGCCCACCAAAACATCGGCATCGCGATTTCCCGCCATGCAGTTTTCCCCGATATAAAGGGGGGTGCCGACTTTTTTGACCAGATTCGTGAGACGGTTTTCGAAAATATGGTGATAAACCACCTGTTCATCGCCAATGACGGCATCCGCGCGGCCCGCGATTACCATTTTTACTGCTTCTGTAAAGTTTTGGACGGGCAGCTTATTATAATAGATTTTTTTTTCTCTCAGAAAATCTGCCGCATAGTCTCCTGATTGAATCGCAATGGTCTTGCCGCTGAGGTCGTTCAGTTCCTTTATGTCCGTTCGTTCCGCCTTGATAAATATCGAGACGGGCACGGTGAAGACGGTATCGGTGAATGCAAAGAGTTCCTTCCTTTTTTCACTGTGAAAAAGGCTGGTTATAATGTCGGCCTTTCCGGACAGAACCGCCGCCTGCGCCTCCTGAAAGTTCATGTCGACAAAAACCGGCTTGAAGCCGATTTCCACGGAGAGCCAGCGGACAACATCGAGCATCATTCCATCCCTTAGCCCGCTTTTGTTCGTTAACTCGAAAGGGGGATAGCTTGTCTGGCTTACAAAAACGATTTTATCCCTGGAGGAGAGCAAATCTTTTTCCTGCCGGGTTAGTTCCAGGGCAAAGACGTCCATGCAGAGAAAGGGAGCCAAGGCAAAGGCAATGATGAATCCGAGAATGTTTGTTATTTTCTTGTTTTTTGGCATTAAAGACCTCTTGATGGCGCAGGCGTTTTCTTTTGTCTTCTGTAGGTGTTTACAGCCGCTTCGTAAACCAGCCTGATTGAAACGGCGTGCTCGTTTGCCGCTCTCTTGCAGTCCTCGTACTCGGGGGAGGCGGTGATTATGATGCCATCCTTCTTTCCCACCTTGATGCCGATTGTTCCGAATTCAGTTGTGATCTCCTCGCGATGGCGTTCCAGACAGATTCTTTGGGACACCGACATCCGAACCCCGAAGGTCGATGTTTCGGCAAGGATGATGTCGGCAATTCGTCTTGCGCGGTCTATCTCGCAGATTGCCGCAAGAAGCACCCCCGGCCTGTTTTTCTTCATCATTATCGGGGTCATGGATACGTCAAGGGCGCCGGCGGCGAAAAGCTTCTCCATCACAGGTTCGTAGAATTCCGGATTTAAATCGTCGATATTTGTTTCAATTACCGAGACAGTGGGCAGAGAGAGATCTCCCCCGGGTGTCTCCTCTCCCAGCATTATCCGCAGCGCGTTTGCCGGTCCGAAATCGTTTTTACCGGCGCCGTAGCCTATTTTATCCACAATCATCCGGGGAAAGCCGCCAAATTTTACGGCAATTTCCGTGATGATCGCAGCCCCGGTCGGGGTGACCAGTTCACCTTCGATAGCGCGCTTCTGCCAGGGTACGCCGCGCAGGATTTCGGCGGTGGCTGGCGCGGGAAGGGGAATGATGCCATGCGCCCCTTTCGTGCAGCCGTAAAAGGTGGGCATTGGGCTCGCTAAAACTTTCGGCCAGCCTGAAAGCTCCAGAAGGATCGCGGAGCCCACTATATCGACGAGCGCATCCACCGCGCCGACTTCGTGAAAATGAACCTCTGCGGGTGTACTGCCATGCACCTTTGCTTCCGCTCTGGCGAGCCTCATGAATATCCGGCAGGCGGTTTCCCGGACGCGGACCGAAAGGCCGGAATTTTCTATTATCTCAAATATTTCCTGGAGATGCCTGTGGCGGTGATGATGATCCTCGAGGACTACGTTGACGTTGGTCGCCTCGATGCCGCCGGTTATCCTTTTCCCGATTGCGAGGCTGTATCCGTCGATGCCGAGGGCAGAGAGCCCCTCCCGGAAGAGTTGCTGATCCGCTCCCGCGTCTAGCAATGCCCCCAGGGTCATGTCGCCGCTTATTCCCATGAAACAGTCAAAATAAGCGATTTTCATCTGTTCACCAGATGCGCGAAGTAGCCTGCCCCGAAACCGTTGTCTATATTGACGACAGTGATGCCGGATGCGCATGAGTTCAGCATCGCGAGAAGCGCGGAGAGCCCTCCGAAACTTGCGCCGTAGCCTATGCTCGTAGGTACGGCAATTACCGGACTGGATACCAGACCGCCCACGATGCTCGGCAGGGCCCCCTCCATGCCGGCGACGACAACCAGGACGTTTGCTTGCATGATTTTATCTCGTTGGGAGAGGAGCCGATGCAGGCCGGCAACTCCCACGTCGTAGGCGCGCTCTACAATGCTGCCCATTGCCTCTGCGGTTATTGCCGCTTCCTCGGCCACGGGGATGTCGGCAGTTCCCCCGGTCAGCACCATGATGTACCTGTCATTCTCAGCCGCAACGGTTTTATCTGTTCCGGTTTTATCCACTATCAGAATCCTGGGGACTGGATAGTAGGTCGCTTCAGGAACAAGGGCGGATATTGCAACGGCGATATCAGCCTCCACCCGGGTGGCAATAATTTTCTGATGATGTTCGGCGAGCTTCTTCACGATCTGTGAGGCTTGTTCGGATGTTTTTCCCTGACAGAATACCACCTCGGGAAAACCGGTGCGGAGAGAGCGGTGCGTATCGAGCTTTGCATAGCCAACGTCCTCGTAGGGAAGGATGCGCAGGCTTTCCAGCGCCGACGCTATCGACAGATTGCCTGCCTTGACGTCTTTCAGGAGTTCCTCTATTCTTTTTTTATCCATAATCGCTTAAAATCCGGAAGTAAAATCTGTCGGCTTTGTTTCTCTTGCATGCACTATCCGACAAACGGTTTTTTGTCAAAGGCTTTTAACGGCGGCAATAAGCCTTCATAATCAGAGACATGAACAGTGCGTATTCTTTAGACAAGAAGCAGAGCAAGGGCAGCCATGATAATCAAGGTCATCGAGGTTGCCGCCAGACCGAAAACCGGGATTAGAAAGAGTCCGGCGGATAATGCTCCGAGAGAGCCGCCTAGCAGGTAAGCGGTGTGCAGGGATGTTCTCCTGCCAAATCCGTCTGTTCGGTAAATACTGGCGCAGACGACGAGGCCGCTTGCCAGAAAGCCGGAAGTCGCGATTAGAAAAGCCGTCAGCAGCAAGCCGTCGGCATCGCCTTTAGCGCTTCCGATGAACGCGGCGTTTAAAAGCATAAAGCCGACCAGCAAAGTCGCCCCCCCAAGGCGGGTACGATTTGTAAACATTAAACTTCGTTTTACAGTCGTGCCGGTTTTAACCGTCAAATCGCGGAGAAGCAGTATTCCAAGGACCAAACCTGCCATAAGCGCCGTCAGCAGAAAAGGAATCTGCTGATAGAGGGTGCCCTCTTTTGTCCCGTAGCGGAGCATGAGAAGCGATACGCTTGCCGTACCAAGAAATCCGCCAACGGCAGTCAGAGTGGTTCTTTGCCAGTAAGGCCGCAGACGGCTTCCCGCAAGCAGCAGCAAAAGTCCGATACCGGAGATCAAGCCGAGCAAGCGGGAGTGTTTTTGCGCTGTTTTTAAATCCGGCATGCGGGCAAGAATCGCCTCCGGCAGCAAAGTCTCCGCCCAGGACTGGACTGCATAGGGGTAGCAGGAGGGTCTGATATTGGAATTTTCCGGGAAGCCCATATCTTGCAGTTGATTTTTGATATCGGCAGAATTTTTGTTCCCGAAGAGTTTCTGTATGTATAATGACGATATTGCGCTGCTTTTGATGCCGCGTTCCCGGAGACGCTCTGTTAAAGTCTCCGAAGAATGGGGAAGCGGGGCAAAGGAGGAGGCGAGCAACGAAGTTTTTCCGGTAAGTACGAGTTGTTCCGGGAAGACAGAGGCAAGCGCCCGGAAAATCGAGGACGTCTTGATAAAATCCTTGGTTGGTTTCATGGTGTCTATTGAGGGAAGGCGAATGACTACAATTCCGCCGCGATAAAGACGTCCGGCCAGAGAGGAAAAGAATTCACGCGTGTAAAGACGATTCATCCGGCATGAAGGTGTTCCCGCTATGTCAACGATTATGATGTCCCAGGCAAGTCCCCTGTATTTGAGAAACTTTTGCGGATCGGCGCGGGACAGATGGACGAGGGGATCTGCGAGCGACTTGCGGATATCTCCGGAGAGGCGAAAACGGATAAAGGGGTCTTCCGCCGGAAGCATTACGTCTATCCGCTGCGGTTTGTGAAGTAGAAGTTCGCGCACGCTTCCATCCCATCCTCCCCCGATTAACAGTATTCTGCGGGGATCCGGGTGCTGGAGGGCTGCCAGATTGGCGAAGCGGGCGCCTTCCGTGTCTTTTTCCGTAAATACGGGATAATCGTTTTCGAATACGGAAATATTTCCGCCGCGATATGTGGCGGCGATACGACCGGAAGGAAAATCGCCTGAAAAAAAAAGGCCGGGATGACTCAGCGCGGTCATTCTCATGTCTATCCAGGAAACTCTGTAGAGAAGGGCGATTGTCAGAAATGTCAGAGCCGTAGCGATAAGACGGCCAGATCGGCCTGTTTTTTTCTGAAAATGCAGAAGCGCCGTTGCAAAGGACAGCAGGGCGCAAAGGAAGACAAGAAATAGATTGCTGAAAGTGAAGCTTAGCGTCCAGAACCCGTATTGAACGGCAACGGTCGCCAGCAATCCCCCGGCTAGCCCCCCGGCGGCTTCCACTGCGTGTGTGCCTTCCGGGGTTCCGCGCGTTTCCAGATATATCGAGCTGATCTCACTGAACATCATTCCGGAAAGAATGCCCCCCGGCAGCAGCGGCAAGAAGAAGATAGCGATTTGTCTGAAGGAAGCGATCGGAAAAGCGCTTAGATTGTTTAACAAAAGACCGTTGCCCCGGATGAAAAGTATCCCTGAAAATAAAAAGAGTGCAAAGAGGGTGAAAAAAGTGCCGATCCTGTTCTCGGAGGGCCATGCTCTGTGAAAGAGCGTTCCGAGGGCGGCAAAAAACATCCAGCTTCCGAGGGCGACCGGGAACACCAGTTCAACCCCGTGGAAGACAATACTCAGTTCCCGTGAAATGACTGTCTGCCCCAGCAGGGATACCAATCCTGCCATGAACAGTGTTGTGCCGACGCCTCGTGTCGTCCTTCTGATTATGGTCATTGAACTTCGTTTTCACTGAACACAATCGCCTGAAATGTCGAAAAAACCGTGTCGCTCCTCCAGGCGTCTGCCGGCAGACCTGCCTTCATGCTGAGGTGATCGAGCATTTCCTCCCGGTTCCATCCCTGTTCTGTGGCTACCTGGGGGAGAAAGACGGCCGCCCTTCCCCCCTTCTGCAGCATTACCCCGTCTCTTCCTGCAACGATATCGGCAGGTCCGGAAACCCTTTTCATCGGGGTCAGGACGGAAATCTCGATTTCCAGGTCGGGGAGTTCGCGGAGGGTTACCGGATTGAAGCGGGGATCCTCGAGTGCTGACTCCAGAGCGACGGCGCCCACAAGCTCGGCAAGAGGTCGATCCGGAGTCATTCGGCCGATGCAGCCGCGCAGGTTGCGGCGTTTCTTGAGGGTCACAAAAACGCCGTGCCGCGCATGCCGCAGAGGTGGGGATGGCCTCGGCAGCGGCGTCATTTTGATTGTCAGGTAACGATTAATCGTTTCCCTTGCCAGTGAAAGCAGATATTTGCGGTCAGAAGGAGAAATAAATTCATCATTCAGCTCAACTCCGGAGACTGTTGCATTGCGGTTCTCATATCCGGCGGCCATCAGAACAGCCCCGTATCCGACGACGCGGTCTCGTTCGCCGATCGGGATATTTCCCGAATGGGCATAGCTGATAATTTTGCCTTCTGTTGCCCCCATCTCTCTGGCGGCGGCCATTGCCGCCATGACTGGAGCTTCGCCGCAGGCACAGGTTGACAGATTGTGGATATGAAGGGCTGATCCCGACCCGGTTGCCGCCCGCAACCTCTCCGGAGCAAGAGTTGCAATAGCCGCAAGCGTTTTCATGTCGATCTTTTCAGCGTCATCCGCCGGCGGATAGTGTGAGAGGTCGGAGCTGGCGACGATCAGGCCGTGCCTTTTCCTGAGAACAGAGGCAAGGGTCTCCCCGAACCGGGTGCAGCGGGCAATGTCCGTCTGGCCGACGATGGCGGCGATGAATTTCGCCTTCGGAAAAAGTGTTTGGGCGAAGGGCAGTTGAACCTCGATGGAGTGTTCCCGCTGGTGGGGGTTTTTATCCATGATGCAATCGGGGGAGAGGGAGAGTAATTCAGAGGTAAGTTCCCTGTCGATAAAAGCCGTTCCCAGGGGCGTCCGGAACCCGCTTCCCGGGTAAAGCGCTATTTTCTGCAAATGGGGCGTTGTGTGGTTGGTTCCCAGCAGGACTATAATGTCGTAGTTTTCGTTGCGCGTTTGATTCCAGCCGTCGGCGCATATCTGCCCCGAGTAGACGTATCCCGCGTGCGGGACGACGATGGCAAGGGGGTCTGTCCCCTGCGGGGGCAGGGCGTCTTCCAGGAATTTTTCTACGGCAAGCTGCAGAACGTCTGCAGTCTCAGGATAGAATTGACCGGCCACGGCGGGGGGGCGAATCTCTCCGTCTTCCATACCCGATGAAACGGCGCCGATTGTCAAGAGTGGAATCCCGAATTTCAGAATGTCCATTATTCATCTCCTTTTTTCTTGACTGTGGGTTTCCTTGAGCTGGTATATTATGAAAATCCCGGCCATCCGTCCCGGTTGTCCGGGATAATGGCGATGGGCGCCTCAACTGCTTATCGGAAACGTCTATCGAGCTTGATCGGCGAAACTGTTAACACCGCCGACTATGGTTAGTCAAGAGGAATTGAGATGATTGATTTGTCTGATCAGGGGGTAACAACAAAAAGGCCCGCCGGCGCTTTAAAACGCCGACGGGCCTCTAATGGCAATCCTTACAGCACCATTACATTTTCTGCGGCCGGGCCTTTTTTGCCCTTGGTTACTTCGAAACTAACGCGCTGACCCTCAGCCAGCGTTTTGAAACCACTCGATTTAATGGCGCTGTAGTGAACGAAAACATCGCCGCCTTCGGAGTCCTCTATGAAACCGAAGCCCTTCTGCTCATTGAACCACTTTACTGTTCCTTCTGACATGCTGTGCATCCTCCTTTCGTAAAATTATTCAAGTCGGATGAACATGCTCGCAAAAGCAACAAAGGGGCGAAAAACCCCTGGACAACACGTCCGGTACTGCACTGCAAAATGTCTGTATCCAACTCCTGCGCCGACTTCCATTTAAAGAAGCGCGATGCGGCGCGTCTATAGGCTATCTCAAAAGGCAATGTCAAGTTTTATTTTTTATTTCCCCTTGTTTTCCCTGACTTGCCGATCTGGATGTTTCATTTAGCGAATCGTTCGAAGAGTTGCTCCGTCACCTTTGTTCCCCACTGCTCTCCATCCTTCTGGAAAACAAGTTGGAAACCGGCTGCTTCATATAAATAACGGGCTGAGGAAAGGCCTTGAAATGTCCAGAGGTAAATCTTCCGGTAGCCTTTGACGTCGCAAAAAGAAACAGCCTCGTTTAAAAGACGTCTTCCCCATCCCCGCCCCTGCAATTGGGGATCGATAATGAACCAGCGCAGGTGTGCGCCTTCGCTTTCGTTTCCTTTTATCCCGTCAATGGCGATTGCCCCCGCTGTTTGTTCCCCATTCCGGATAGTCCATAGTCCGTCTCGCCCTTCTTCAAAACGGTTCATGAATTGGGAAAGTTCAGTTGCGACCTTGATCTCGAAAAAGAGGCCGAATTCCCAGTGGCGATGGTAATAGGCGCCATGCATTTCAGCTATTCTTCCGATTGTGCCGGGGTAATATCCGGCAACGAGTTTTTCCATATCGTTCCTTTCTCTTTATTTTTTCATCGGCATTTGCCCCGTGATCCAAGAAGTCAGGCGCCTGCTGCATCCCAGTCAAACGGGGTTTTGCTGTTGAAATCCGGGTTCAAGGCCCGGTCATCGACATCCTGTGTGTAAATTTCCTCAAAACCCATATCGAGGGCGGCGTTTACTACTTGTTCATACTCCTTTTTCGTTATCCTCCGGGAAAGAAGCGGATGATCCCCGGTGGCCCGCAAGCGAAGCTTCGTGTCCATAACAGGGGTGTATTGCGACATAATGCTGAGCGGAATGAACGGCGATACGGTCCGGATCGTTTTCAAGGCTTCAAGGCTGTTATCGACACAGCCGGGGAGGACAAGGTGGCGGACAATAATTCCCCCTGCTGCAATCCCCTGCTCATCAAGCGACAGGGAATCGCCAACCTGCCGCACCATCTCTTTGAGTGATTCGGCAGCCCGTTCAGGATAGTCGGCGACCCCGGACAGGTTTTTCGCCGTTTCGGCGCTGCCGTACTTGAAATCGGGAAGATAAATTTCCACTTGTCCTTTAAGGAGGATTATAATTTCTCTTCTTTCATATCCCCCGCAGTTGAAGACAAGCGGCAGATGAAGCCCTCTCTTTCTGGCCATGAAGAGCGCCTCCATTATTCCCGGCAGGTGAGGCGTCGGAGTGACCGGTTCTATGTTGTGACAACCGGCGGCTTGCAACTCAAGCATGATATCGGCGAGTGCATCTGCGGAGACCGGCTGTCCGGCGGGGGCGTGGCTGATCTGGTAATTCTGGCAGTAACTGCATTGGAGATTGCAGGAGGAAAAAAAAATGGTTCCCGCGCCTCTCTCTCCGGAAAGGGGAGGTTCTTCGCCGTGATGAGGCAACCGGGCGCTTATCAGCATCCCGCCGGCGAGGTTGCAGAAACCTCTTTCTCCGGCGATCCTGTCGGCGTGGCACATCCGCGGGCATAGTTCGCAGCTGTGGAGGATACTTTTCAGGGTATCAATATTCTTCTCGACATCGTGACAGTTCATTATTTCCCTATGCGCAACTGAAACGTTTCTCGGCAGATGAATAGGCGATTGCGGGCATTATCAGAGTATTTCAACTAAGTCCCGCAGTTTGTTGCTTTCTATCAGCTCCAGAAATTCTTCGCCCAGCGACGCCGACAACTCCGTTGTTTTTTTCCAGTTCGCGATTCTCGTTTGAGGGGCATCCATGAAGGTGTCAAAATCACTGCGGTCAGGTATCCTGCCGGCGGGGAGCTTTTGTATAAATGTTTCCGGCGGACAAACCATTACCACATGGTCAAGAAAATCAGCCGGCGGACGTCTTTTTTTGAACCCCTTGTCCATCCAGCCCGGGATGATCCTTTCCTGGTGATGGAAGAACAGCGTCAGCCCTCCATTTTTAGTGCGGTAATCCTGGTTTATATTGTAATCCATCAGGCCGCCGTCGCGGTAAACGCCGTCGGGGGCGCCGAATATGTCCCGGACACCGGCAACGACAAGGGGTATGGCGCCGGAGGCAATGACGGCGGATTTGAAATTTGCCTCGTTTAACGGCGAAAAACGGCCCTTAAATTCCTTTTGCAGGCAGAAATCCGGGGGTCTGGCGCCGTAATAAAAGACAACCCGTTCCGCAAACCGGCGCAGGAGCGGCGGGCTGACGGCGTTTGCCAGAAATATTGCGAGGAAGCCAAATTTCTGCAACAGGACATTGTCAGAGGCGGCAAGATTTTTCATCCTTGTTGTCAGGATCGCCAGTCGATACCTTTTATTGGAAAGGGCGAACGGCAGGCCGTCGTCTTCAATATAGCTGTCAACGATTGCTGTCAGCGACTGAAGGATCGTCCGGGGATTGTCCTTTCTCTCGTAGATTGCAGTTATGTAAGCTTCCATAAGGGCTGCATAACTCTTCTCCGCTTCCGGCTGGAGCCATGCCGCGAATCGCCATGCCCCGGCGGAAGCGCCCACCAGCCAGACCGGGTTGTCGCGGCCCAGCGATTGCTCCTTGATCAATGTCTGATCAAAGCCGCTTGCGACCAGCCAGCGGGGACCTCCCGCGGGACCGAAATAGGTTGCTATTTTGTCCAGACTAAAGCCGCCGGCGCGGATAATTTCGTATGCCTGTCTGCCTGCCTTGACCCTTATATTCGTGCTCATTTTTCTTGTATCCTGCCGATTTTACTACTTTTATCAAATTATGCCAAACGTCCGCCGCCGGTGCTTTTCGTTAATCTAAAAATTGTAAATAAACTTGACACCATGGGCGGCGTCTTGTAAATTATACTTGTTTTAGCATTGTAAATAAGGCCTTTTATATGATGGCAATATTCGTTGTCAACGTCAATATGGAGAGTCTTTGGTTTGCCGCCGCAATCTTCGGCGGATCAAGGATGGGCACCGTTGCATCCGCATATGGGCACGGTGATTTTCAGCAGAAGGGCAAGATGGCCGCAAAGGGTTAGAGCTTGCGGTTTTGAGGTGAATAATGACGGAAATAAGGATAAAGATGGAAAATATGGGGCGAAAAGCGAGACAGGCTGCGCTCTTGTTGGCTAAAACGCCCACCGATGTGAAAAATGGCTTGCTCGCAGCATTGGCTGAATCCATCTTGCAAAATGCCGATTTTCTGAGAAGCGAAAATGAAAAGGATTTGTCTTATTCGCGGAGTATTGGTCTTTCACCGGCAATGTTGGAGCGGTTGACGCTTTCGGACGCTTCTTTGGCGGGGATTGCCAAAGGAATTCTGGCGGTTGCCGCTCTCCCGGATCCGATAGGCAATGTCTTGTCTATGGCGCGGCGGCCGAACGGGCTGCTTGTCGGTAAAATGAGGATTCCTCTTGGGGTTGTCGGGATGATATATGAGTCACGGCCAAACGTAACCGTGGATGCGGCTGCCCTTTGCCTCAAGTCGGGGAATGCCGCAATCCTTCGCGGGGGTTCCGAGGCGATAAACTCCAATTTGGCGTTCGCGAAAATCATTGATGAAGTTCTTGAAAAATTCTCCCTCCCGGAGAGCTCAGTTCAGGTTGTGCCGATGACCGACCGAGAGGCGGTTTATGAGATGTTGCAGCTCGAGGAGTTTATTGACGTGATCATTCCCCGGGGCGGAGAGGAGCTGATACGGGCGGTGGTGAGGGATTCCAGGATTCCCGTGATCAAGCATTACAAGGGAGTTTGCCACGTTTATGTTGACGAGGATGCCGATATGGATATGGCAGTCAGGATCATCATCAATGCCAAGGCGCAGAGGCCCGGAGTTTGCAATGCGCTGGAAACACTGCTGGTGAATGAAAAAATTGCACGCAGATTTCTGCCGCTTGCCGCCGAACAGCTCCGGGTAGCGAGGGTAACCTTGCGGGGATGCGAGAAAACAAGAGAAATTCTTTCGGAAGCGGAGGTCGCCACCGATGACGACTGGCGGCGGGAATATCTCGATCTGATTCTGGCAATTCGGGTAGTCGACGATCTCGATGCCGCAATCGCCCATATCGAGAAATACGGTTCTCTGCATACTGAGGCCATAATAACCGAAAACTATGGCCGGGCGCAACGCTTCATCCAGGAGGTAAATTCCTCCGCAGTGCTTGTCAATGCCTCAACGCGATTCAACGATGGCTTTGAACTGGGGTTGGGGGCGGAAATAGGCATCAGCACCACCAAGCTCCACGCTTTTGGGCCTATGGGACTTGAAGAGCTGACGACGGCCAAATTCATAATTTACGGAAACGGACAGGTGAGAGCATGAAAGAAGCGGGTAATGTTCGGAAATGGGGGTTATTCGGGGGGACTTTCGATCCGGTTCATCTCGGTCATTTGCGGTGCGCCGCCGAGATGCTGGAGATTTTTGGTCTGAACAGGATCATCTTTGTGCCGGCGTCCCGGCCGCCGCATAAGCTGGAAGCCGCAATTACATCATTCTTCCATCGCGAGCAGATGATCCGCCTGGCAATAGACGGCAATCCGGTTTTTTCTTTTTCCGATGTGGAAAAGACCCGCGACGGGCTATCTTACTCGGTGGAGACGGTGGAGTATATACTGGACAAATATCGGCTTGATAACATAGAACTTTACTTCATTGTGGGGCAGGACGCATTTCACGCGATAACAACATGGAAGGATTGGGAAAGGCTTCTGCTTTTGTGCCACTTTGCCGTCATGACAAGACCCGGATATGTAAACAAGGGGCTTGGAGAAATACTGGGGGAGGAATTTGCAGCGCGGTTCATCCGCGAGGATGCCGCAGACGGATTTCGTGGACCGACAGGACGGATGATCTATTTTCGCGAAGTCACTTTTCTTGATATAGCCTCCAGCAACGTCAGGAGCAGGGCAAAAGAGGGAAGGGACATTCGCTATCTGGTACCAGAGGATGTCCGTCATTATATTGAGAGGAACGGGCTTTATAAATAGTAAGGTGTTACCTTGTATTGTCGGAAAAATAGTAACGGTAAAAGTTTTATATCAGCAAATATATATAATTATTTATCATTTGTTTAGTTTATCAGTCGCGGCGCGGCTGATGTCAAAAGCAGCCGTGAGGAGTTCATGAGGGGAATGAGGGCAGAACTATTTGATATGCTTTGCCTAATTATTATAAATAAAAAAAATAAAATTTTTTCTTGACACATCAATGGAGCTGGAGTAGAAAGCCCTTCTGTTCGTTGACAACTGAATCGGTGCGGCTGGGAACGGGTTTTTTTCTTGCATTTTTTTGTGCGGGGGAGAGCTTCAATTACAAAGCAGCAGCAAGATTGTTTGAAGGCTTCGAAGATTTGTCTTGACAAGCATAAAAACTTCATGTATAAGCACTGACTCTTTTGGGAACGGTTCTTTGGAAATTGAATAGTGGGAAAAATGATTTGTGGGTCCTATGTACAATCGAGTAAACGGGAGAGCAATCTCCCTCAGGATTAAAACTGGAGAGTTTGATCCTGGCTCAGAACAAACGCTGGCGGCGTGCCTAACAC
>CAZKHU010000042.1:0-23859 GCA_964552725.1 uncultured Syntrophus sp. | reverse complement strand
CCCGATCTCTCCTGGTTCACGCAAGGCTGAATTTGAATACCCTGTGATCGCTTACGAAAAATATTTTCAGGAGAACGATATGCAGCGAAATATTACCGTTACTTTAGGGAATCTGGTTCTTTCACTTTCCGACGCCATGGATTTGGCCAGTCCTTTATTGACACAGCATCAACAAAGGACAGCCTTTGTTGTATGGGAAATGGGGAAAGCCGCAAGACTTCCAAGTGAAAGATTGGAAAAAGTTTTTATAGCAGCACTGCTTCATGATATCGGCGCTTTTTCATTGGAGGAAAAAATCTCCCTTCGGAATTTTGAGGTCGAAAATGTAGAAGATCATTGCATTCGTGGTGAACTTTTGCTCAATAACATACCTTGGCTAAAGGACTCGGCTAAAATCATCAGATTTCACCACAAAGAGTGGCAGCACTGGGGAGAGTCAATTGAAAATCCCGTTGTTCTTGAGTCGCAGTTGTTATTTCTTGCCGATTATCTCGAACGCGCAATAAAGCGTGAGCATTACATTCTTCATCAACACGAAGATATTATCTCAAAAATAAAATCATCGTCAGGCTCTTCAATACATCCTCAAGTTGTGGATCTTTTCATCACGGTATCTCATAGCGAAGAATTCTGGCTGAATCTTGTTTCCCCCCGATTGTATTCCCTTCTGCTTAAAGAAGGTCCTTTCAGAAAAATAGAAATAGACTTTTCGGATATTTCTATAATGGCCGAGCTTTTTCGAAATATAATTGATTTCCGGTCCCGTTTTACTTCAACTCATTCTTCAGGTGTTGCTGCATCTGCATCCATGTTGGCAAGAATTTTTGGACTTACGGACACAGAAATAGGGCTTATGGAAGTTGCAGGCAATCTGCATGATATAGGAAAATTGGCAATTCCCAACAGCATTCTGGATAAACCTGGAAACCTTACAAAAGAAGAGATGTCCGTTATGAAATCGCACACGTATTATACTTATTCTGTGATTAATACTATTGGGGGACTTAACCACATTGCGGAATGGGCTGCTTATCACCATGAAAGACTTGACGGTTCCGGATATCCCTTTCATTGCGTAGCCGCCGAGCTAAGTACCGGAGCACGAATACTGATGGTCGCGGATATATTTACCGCACTGGCTGAAGACCGACCGTATAGAAAAGGTATGTCCAAAGATGGAATTGTTCAGATTATTAAACAGTTTTCTGATCGTAGCCTTTTGGATGCCAGAATAGTTAATCTCCTTTTTGAGAATTACAACGAGATTTTTTCCTATGTAGCTGAAAAACAGGCTGTTGCCAGAGAGTTCTACGAAAAGCAATTTGCTTTTATTCATTAACGACCCATAGCTTGGAATTTCAAGCTCTTTGCTTCTGTGGGATGACGCCCCATCTACCACCATTTTCAGACAGGCGGCTGCCACCGCTTCGGGAAATTTTTTTTAAATTCGTCCTGCACTGCAGGATCGCTCTTTGGATGCTTTGTTCCGGTTGCACCTTCCGCCAATTGTGACGCGCCAATAAACGGTATGTCGTTGACATGGGGATGTCACGACCCAGACGTTTCACCAAGGCCGCGTGAATTGGTGGAACCGTCAAGACGCCACCGATGGAATAAATTACGTGATTAACAAAGCGCAGCCGAGCAAAAGCTTCGCTTATGAAAGCCATCTCTTTCTTCTTTTATAATGTTTGGCGTCTTTGAAGCTCTTTTTCTTGCCGACATCGGAAAGTCCCAGATAGAACTCCTTGACATCCTCGTTTTCTCTCAATTTTGAACATTCGCCGTCGAGAACGACCTTGCCCATTTCCATTACATATCCATAGTCGCCAATGGAAAGCGCAAGGTTGGCGTTCTGTTCAACCAGCAGGATGGTGGTTTTTTCTTCATGGCAGATCTTTTTGACAATCTCAAAAATTTCCTTTACCAGCAGGGGGGCAAGACCAAGGGAAGGTTCATCAAGCAGCATCAGCTTGGGGCGGGCCATCAAGGCCCTGCCTATCGCAAGCATCTGCTGCTCGCCGCCGCTCATATAACCCGCCACCTGGTTCCGCCGGTCTCTGAGCTTGGGGAAATATTCGAATACCAGATCGATGTCGGTCTTTACCTTATTCCTGTCTTTGCGGGTATAGGCGCCGGCGATGAGGTTCTCCGTAACGGTCAGGTCCTTGAATATTCTTCTTCCCTCCATAATCTGGGAGATACCCATTTTGACGATGTCCTCGGCATCTTTATTGTTGATCTTCTTTCCCATGAATTCTATGGAGCCGTCCGTGACTTCGCCCTCTTCAGACTTCAACAATCCTGATACAGCCTTAAGGGTTGTAGTCTTCCCGGCGCCGTTAGCGCCGAGGAGAACTGTTATCTGCCCCTCTTTGGCCTCCAGGGACATCCCCTTGAGGACAAGGATAACGTCATCGTATATGACCTCAACATTATTGATTTTCAGCATAGGACGGCTCCGTTGTGTAGTCTTTTTTTATGAAGGAGCAGGCAGGGAATCCTGCCTGCTCCAGAAACAGCTAATACTTCAAATATCCGGTCAAGGGTTCGACCTTGCCGTTTTTGATGATATACATTTTTGCTGAAATGTTAGGTTTTCTCAACTCAGGTTTGTAGGCGAAGTCGGCGCTCAGTCCCATCATGTCGAATTTGTTGGTTTCCAGCACTTTCTTGATGTTGGGGCCGGTCAGATTGGCGCCCGCCTTTTTCAGCGCTTCGACAAGCAGATAGGCAGCGATAAACCCCTGGGTGTAATTTACCGGCTGGGGTTCATCATTGCCGGAAATTTCCTTGTGCACCTTATGCATCAACTGGACGCCCTTCAAATTCGTTTCCGTCCAGAAGGCGATCGGCATCGGCGCCATGAAGCCATTGGCCGCATCGCCGGCCATCTTGATCAATGTTTCGGAGAAGGTCCAAATTAGACCGATGAACTTTGTCTTCAAGCCGAGTTTCTTTGCGTCCTTCAGGATCGTGGCGGTTGCCATCAGGGTATGCTGGTTGATTGCGTAGTCGGGATTCTTCTTCTGCATGTTGAGAAGCTGGGTCGTGGCATCGAGGTCGCGCAGACCGATTATCTCCTTGTCAACAATTTCGACGCCGATTTTTTTGGCGAAATCCTCGGCATCCTGGATAGGGGAACGACCGAATCCGGTGTCGTTATACAGCAACGCTACTCTCGGCGCACGGCTTTTGTCCTTCCAGGTGTCCTTGATCCACTGCAGGGCGAGTCTGGCCTGATCTGAATAGGACGACGCGGCGATGAAATTATAAGGCGTTTTGTCAAAGACGAGGTGTTCGGAATAGGAAGCTGATATGTAAGGAATCTTGTCCTTGGCGACCATCGGCGCCATGGCTTCGGTATCGCCTGTTCCCCAGCCGAGGAATGCGATAACGCCCTTGGAGGTCATTTCCTTGTAGGCGGAGATGGCCTGTGGAATCTTGTACGCGTAGTCGACATCGATCAGATCAATCTGTTTGCCGTTGACGCCGCCATGGTTGTTGACATATTTGATGTACTCTCTCGCTCCATAAGCATAAGGCGTCCCGACGTCACCGGTGGCGCCGGTGATGTCGAAGATGCCGCCTATCTTGATTGTCTGCTGCGCGTAAGAGACACCACTGAGCAATAAAAACGATAAAGCAACCAACAGAACCTTTTTCATACTACCCTCCTTATATTGTTTTTCCGTTAAATTTGGAGTTGCCCCCGCCTGAACATCACTTCAACAACAGGCCTTCCCTTAATAGGAAAATGGCCATAACTTCCAGTAGTTTTTAATCATTTTCCACCGGTGGGCAAGCCCGTCCGGCTCGAAAATAAGAAACATGATAATAATGAGGCCGAATATTCCCTCGCGCAGCGCGTTAAAAATGTCTATCAGAATCGGATAGCTGTTGGAAAGAGGTCCGCTTATCGCCCGGAGGATTTCCGGCAGCAGAACGATGAAGATGGTGCCGAGGATTGTGCCGTAGATACTTCCCAGACCGCCGATAATAATCATCGAGAGGTACTGGATGGAAACCACGACATTGAAATGTTCCGGGGTGATGATCCCGATATAGTGAGCCCACAGGCTTCCGGAAACGCCGGCAAAAAAGGAACTGATGCCGAACGCGAGGAGCTTGTACTGGAAAAGCGGGACGCCGATGATCTCGGCCGAGATATAACGGTCGCGAATGGCCATGAAAGCACGGCCCGGTTTCGTGCGGACTACATTTTTGGCGACTAGTATGGCGAGAATGGCAAAGGCCAATGCAACAAAGTAAAATTTGAACTCGTTGTCGAACGCGAACCCGCCGATGCTTGCCGGCGGAACGAGCAGGCCCTGACTGCCGCCGGTTACGCCCCGCCACCGGATAAAGACGAATTCAAGTATAACCTGTGCGGCAAGGGTCGCAATCGCAAGGTACAGCCCTTTAAGTCGCAGCGAGGGGATGCCGAAAATCATTCCCACGATGGCAGTGATGAAACCGGCGATGAGCAGACAGGCAAGAAAAGGCAGGCCGAACTGGTTCATGAAATAACCGGAAGCATACGCTCCCACGCCGATAAAAGCCCCGTGCCCCAGCGATATCTGTCCGGTAAATCCGGTAAGGATATTTAATCCCAAGGCGGCGATTATAGAGATCAGCACGGTGTCTGCTATGTGCAGCAAATATGTGGAACCTTTAAATACAAACGGGAAAATGATCAGAGAGACGATGAGAACGGCGATCCAGAATTTGGACACCTTTGTCTGCCATATTGCTTCGTCATCTTCATAAGTAGTTTTAAAAACGCCGCATTTGATTGCCATTGCATTCCTCCGCTATATCTTTTCGATCTCTTCGGTACCAAAGAGTCCATAAGGCTTGATCATCAGGATTATCACCAGAACGATAAACGGCACCACCTCTTTTGTCCCGCCTTCGAAAATCGGATCGAGGTAAATTCCGCTCAAGGCTTCCAACAAGCCGATAATAAACCCGCCGAGGATGGCGCCGGGGATGCTGTCCAGACCTCCCAGAATGACGGCGGGGAAAACCTTAAGGCCGAATGAACTGAGGCTCGTATTGACGCCGTTGATATTGCCGATCAAGATGCCGCCGATGCCGGCGACTATTGCCGCGATCGCCCAGGCGATGGCGAAGATTTTGCTGATGCTGATGCCCATTGCCTGCGCCGCCTGCTGGTCATTGGCTACCGCCCGCATGGCGATTCCGGAGCTGGAAAAGCGGAAATAGAGATTGAATAAAACCAGACAAACGATCGCGGCAAGCACGCTGTATATGTAGACTTGGGAGATCGCTATCCCCATGAATCTAATCGGTTCAGGAGAAAAAATGGCGGGGAAAACCATTGTGTCGGAGCCCCAGATAACATGAATGAAACCCTGCATCAAACTTGACAGACCGATCGTCAGCATGATGACTGAGATAATCGGTTCGCCAATCATGGGTCTCAGGAAAAGTCTCTCCAGCAGAAATCCGAGCAGGGCAGCCGCAATCAGGGTAACGACGAAAGAAACGAGGAAAGGGAGCTTCAGCGTGGTAACCAGGGTCAGGCAGATATATGCCCCGAACATCAGCAGTTCGCCCTGGGCGAAGTTGATGACCGCTGTTGACTTGTAAATCAGCACGAATCCCAACGCTACCAGGGCGTAAATGCTGCCCACGACGATGCCGCTGATGAGCGACTGCACTACCTGTTCCATATTTTTATCTCCCCTTAGACGTTTCTAACCGCCATGACGGTATGAATGGTGGATGTTTTGCCATCCTGGAATTTTATCGTCGCATCTATCTTGATTGAATCACTGCCGGAGTACATTCCTTCAATGATTTCAGCGTATTTTTCCTCTACATAATGCCGCCGGACCTTGCCCGTTCTGGTCAGCTCATCGTCATCGGCGTCGAGCTCCTTGTAAAGCAGGACAAAGCGTCTGATCCGGGCGTTTTCCGGAAGGCCCTTGTTTACCTTTTCCGCCTCACTCTGGATCAGGTCGATGACTTCCGGTTTTGAAGAGAGGTCGGTATAGGTGGTGAAGTTTATTCGGTGACGTTCCGCCCAGTTGCCGACAATTCCGAAATCGATGCTGATCATGGCGATGATGAAGTCGCGGTTATGACCGACGGTTACCGCCTCTTTGACGTAGGGGCTGAATTTCAGCTTGTTCTCTATAAACTGGGGCGAGAACTTTACCCCGTCGATCAGGCTCATTACATCCTTGATGCGGTCAATAACCACAATGTGACCCTCGGGGGTGAGGTAGCCGGCGTCTCCGGAATGAAGCCATCCATCGATAACCGTTTTCGCCGTCTCTTCGGGTTGTTTGTAATATCCGGCAAAAACCGCCGGGCTCCGCGAGAGGATTTCCCCGGTTTCCGAAATCTTCATTTCAGTTTCCGGTATAGGTTCCCCCATTGTATCCGGATTGATGTCGTTATCCCTGTGGACGCAGGATATCCCGGCTATTTCCGTCTGGCCGTAAATCTGTTTCAACGAGATGCCGAGGGCGTGGAAGAACTTGAACGTGTCAGGCCCGAGCGCGGCGCCGCCGGTTGTTGCGGAACGAATGTTGCTGAAACCGAGGCGATCCTTCAAAGCCTTAAATACCAAACAATAGGAAAGGTAATAGATAATCTTGAAATAGAACGGGGGTCTCTTCTTGGCGAACTTGTACTCTGACCATTTTTCGCCGATTGGCAGAGAGGTGTTGAACACAGCCCTTTTCAGCCAGGAGGCGTCCATAACCTTCACCTGGACGCTGGCGCAGAGATTTTCCCAGACCCGCGGCGGCGAGAACATTACATGGGGTCCTATTTCCCGCAGATCAGCCTGCGCCGATTCGGCGCTTTCCGGGAAGTTAACAGTCATGCCGAACAAAAGACTGCTGGCAAGGGCTATCATCTGCTCACCTACCCACGGCAAAGGCAGAAAAGAAACGATGTTGTCGGTTTCATACTTCGGGTCAAATTTGCCGAGATTGGAAGCCATGGAAATGAGGTTTTTATGAGTCAGCATTGCCAGTTTCGGAAGCCCTGTTGTGCCCGAGGTTGTGCATATCCAGGAGATATCGTCCTCTTTGGTGCTTTCCACATTTTTTTCAAACAGGCCCGGATGGGTTTTTTCGTACTCTCTGCCCAGAGCGATGATGTCCGGAAAATGGGCAAGAATCTCATCCCCGTATTTGCTCATCCCCTTGGGGTCGTAATAAATCACCTTTTTAATATTAGGCAGATCCTCGATCATGTCGAGAATCTTGTCACACTGCTCCTGATCTTCGGCAACTACGAACTTTGATTCGGAATGGTTGATGATATGGGCAATTTCCTTGAGGATGGAGTCCTGATAAATTCCCACGCCATATCCGCATGCCGATTGCGCAGCCAGTTCCGCGATAACCCATTCAGGCTTGTTGTCGCCGATGACCGCAATCTTGTCGCCCGGTTCAAATCCAAGACTGATCAGACCGAGGGAAAAATATTTGACCTTTTCGAGATATTCCTGCCAGGTGAATGACTGCCAGATGCCGAGATCCTTTTCGCGAATGGCAATCTTGCCGGATCCGTACCGCTTTGTCCGTTCCATCAATAGTTTCGGAAATGTATCCGCCGCCATGTTTCCCCCGTTATCTTCCGAGAAATACGCCCTCTGAATCCCCCAGATAGGCTTTCGCAACTATTTCATTCTTCTGGATCTCTTCAGGCGTTCCCTCCGCGATGCTTTCGCCGAAATCGAGAACCATCAACCGGTCGGAGAGATCCATTACAACTCCCATATCGTGCTCAATCAAAAGCACTGTCATGCCCCATTCGGTGTTGACATCAACTATGAAGCGGCACATGTCTTCGGTCTCTTCGAGGTTCATGCCGGCCATCGGTTCGTCCAGAAGCAGGATTTCCGGTTCCAGGCAGAGCGCCCTGGCCATTTCCACCCGTTTCTGAAGTCCGTAGGAGAGTGTTCCGACATGTTTTTTCCGGATGTGTTCAATTTCGAGGAAATCGATGACATCTTCAACGCGTTTCCGATGTTTCACCTCTTCCCTGCGGCCGGGGCCGAAATAGAGCATCGAGGCCAACAGGCCGTACTTTATATGAATATGACGCCCGAGCATCATGTTTTCCAGAACCGTCATGTTCTTGAACAACTCAATATTCTGGAAACTCCGGGCAATTCCCAGGCGGGCGATCTGAAAGGGTTTGAGGTGAGTTATCTCTTTGCCCTTGAAAATAACCTTTCCCCGCTGGGGATGGTAAAAGCCGTTGATAACGTTGTACATGCTGCTTTTGCCGGCGCCGTTCGGGCCGATGATTGAAAACACCTCTCCTTTTTTCACGGAGAAGTTTACGGACATCAACGCCGATATCCCCCCGAAGCTCAAGGTGATCCCTTCGCCCTTCAGGATAACCTCATCCCCAACGCGATCACTTGTCACAGCGCCTCCTGTGTGTACCTGAATTTGAAATCAAAAGAAATCACACGGCTGTTTGCCTGTGAGGAGTCAAACAGCCTCCAGCCACGGATGCGGCCGGTAATTTTTATGCTTGGATGGACGGCTTATATTATTCCATTTTTTTTCTGTCAAGAGAATTTTTGAAGAAACTGCCGCAACCTGCGATTGCTTAAGATGAAATGGTTGTATTCACAATTACATCAGCAATTATTTTCATAAGGAATGTGCGGCAATTCTGTGCCGCAATATTTCCGACGTCTGCTGGAGGAGTTTCAGGATCGCTTCGGCCTTTTGAGGAGTGAGGCTTCCCATTCCACATGCCGGGGTGAGCAGGCTCTGGCGGAGAATGTTTTCACGGGGAATGCCCTCGCTTTCAAGATATTCCATTCCTGTTTCCAGCTTGCAGAGAAGCTGCTCGGCTGTTTCGGAGCCGTTGAATGAGCCGGTAGGGACAATGCCCCAGGCAAGCGCCCCTCCGTTGCCGAGGAACTTTCTGATATCGGCGGGATAGAGCATTACTTTTTCCATGTATTCAAAGGCGTCGAAGTTAACGATATCGATCCGGGCATTGAATATCATTGACCAGTCCGCGTTTCCGCAACAGTGTATGCCGGCGATGCCCCCGGCTTGATGAATCGCGTCGGCCACCTCGTTTATTTTTTCAGCGACAAGTTCAGAAGAAACAGCCGAAAAGGCGGAGCCCAGCGATTCCATGGAAGGCTCATCCATAAAAATGATTACGGGTTTTCCAAAGGGCCTGAGCTTTTCGATTTGCCAGACGGCCTTCATAGCCAGAGTCTTGACCAGGACGTCGAAAAAGGTTTCATTGTGGATGATGTCGATTCCACGGTTGTCTTTCAGTGATGTACCGGCGGTGAGAGGGCCGGTTATCTGCCCTTTGAGATAAAGCGCATTTGCGGCAGCTCCTTTGTTCAGGGCTTTCAGAAAAGCATGAAAGCCGGAGGCGTAAGATTCAGACATGCTGAAGTAATCACAATCATTTTCCAGATACCGTGTAAAGAATTTTTCGAGTTCGCCTGTCAGGTCGGCGGCTGTGTTGAAATAAAATTTACTTATATTTTCATCGAGGATAAGGCCCGGCAGAGACTCATTGTACTGAGCGTCCATTTTTTCCCGAAAATCTCTTTGCGGGAGCTGGGGCCACGCCGGCGCTTCGGGAAGATAGCGGAGCGTTAATCTCAGGGAGTCTTCCGGCTCCAGATTGGGCATGCTTCCAATCCCGGTTGCCATGCAGTTGAAGATGTGAGCCATGATATTTGTTTCCTTTCGCTAATAGAGGCTGGTTGCCAGTCTGTAAAACGTTTTTTCGAATGCGGCAACGCATTTCATTATGCTTGCCTGCCTGCCAAAACCGCATTCATGCTGCCGGTTTTATATCCATTCAGATCCAGTGTTACGTAAAGGTATCCCAGTTTCTTGAATTCCGTTTCGACAGCATTTCTGTTTTCGGAGGCTGCCAGACGCTGTATTTCATCGGGGTCCACCTCGATTCGCGCTATATTTCCATGGTGTCTGACCCGTACCTGGCGAAAGCCCCGTTCGTTAAGAAATTGTTCCGCCCTTCCTATGCGTTCCAGAATTGCCGGTTCAATGCGTATCCCATAAGGAATTCTGGAGGCAAGGCATGCCAGGGAAGGCTTATCCCATGTCGGCAGGTTCAGATGCCGGGAAAGCTCTCTTACATCATCTTTCGTAAAGCCTGCTTCCTGCAGGGGGCTGATAACGCCAAGCTCCTGCGAGGCGCGCCTGCCCGGGCGGTAGTCGCTGGAATCGTCCAGGTTTGATCCGTCGGCGACAAAGCCGAGAGCGTGCTGGCGAGCGATCTCAAACAGCCTTGCGAACAGTCTCTTCTTGCAGAAATAGCAGCGTTCGGGCGTGTTGGCGGTAAAATCATTGTCGCCGGCCATCTCTTCCTGGATGGTTACTATGGACAATCCCAAGGCGCCGGCGGTTTGCAGGGCCTGATCAGTCTCATTCCGGGTATATGATTCGGAGGAAAGAAGGACGCAAAGAGACCTGCTGCCCAATGCTTCCCTGGCGACGCAAGCAAGCAGAGTACTGTCGCAGCCGCCGGAATAGGCGACCACGAGGCCGCCCGTATTTTTCAACAAAGCGTGCAGTTGCCTGTGCTTTTCGTTAATTTCCCGAATCATGCCAAATACCCATCCTTATATCGTTATCGTCATTGGTCAAACTTCTTCGGTCCAAATAGCTTTTTAATGATGTTTCTGCAAACGAAAAATGATATTGGTTCAGACCGTATCCGTTCCAATATTTGTCTTGGCACAAAACGGGCTGAAATGTGTTGTATAAATTGGACAGGAGGCTGATTTGAAACTGTTTCTGCTGGCTTTTCTAACGATCTACGGGGGATTTCATCTCCTGTTTTTTCTCAGGATTCGTGCTGCAATTGCAATGGGGCAAGGGGTCGGCGCTGTTCTTGTGATCCTGATGGCGGCGGGTGTTTCGGCCCCCTTGATTATCAGGGCCGCGGAGGGGGTGATAAGCGATTCTTTTGCTCGCATTATCGCGGTTTCAGGCTATTCCTGGATGGCCTTTCTGCTGCTTTTTGTTGTTGTTTGTCTATTTGTTGAACTTTATAATCTGGGTGTGATTATCGCGGTCAACAGATTCAATTGCCATATAAACAGTTTTGTTCCCACTGCCGGCATGCGTTTTATGATTCCTGCGGCGCTTGCCTTTATCCTGACAATTTACGGGTCATTTGCGGCGGGTAGTCTCCGGACGGAATTTCTTGTCATCCATTCCGGGAAAATACCTCAAGAAGTCGGTAAAATACGTTTACTTCAGATTTCCGACGTACATCTTGGCGGTGCAATGGGGGAGCGACATGTTTCCAGAATCATTCGCGCCGTCCGGGATGCAAATCCGGATATTGTCGTTTCTACAGGAGATTTAGTTGACGGCAGGGGAGAATATGTCAATGAGGCGGCACGCAAGTTCAACGAAATCATGCCCAGATGGGGGAAATTCTCTATCGCCGGAAATCATGAGCTTTATCTTGGCATCGACAAGGCTGCCAAATTTATGGATAACGCCGGTTTTGTTTTTTTGCGCAACCGGTCGGCAACGATTGCCGGGGTGGTTGATCTGGCAGGGGTTGATGACCCAGGCGGCGTCAGAAAGGGAAACGGGGCTTTGAGCGATCGGGATATACTTTCCCAGGCGAACCCCAGCCATTTTAAGATTCTTCTGAAGCACCGCCCTGAGGTTGAAAGGGATGCCGTCGGTTTGTTCGATCTTCAACTTTCCGGGCATACCCACAAAGGGCAGATATTTCCCTTCAGCATATTTACAAAACTGGCCTTTCCATACCATGCGGGGGCTTATCATCTTCCCGGGGGTTCGCTTCTGTACGTGAACAGAGGCGCCGGCTTCTGGGGACCGCCCATCCGCCTGCTCGCCCCGCCGGAGATCACCGTCATAGACCTGATCGCCAAATAGAACAGCGGCGATTGCTGCGGCGAAAATCATGATTTTATACTTTTACGTTGACTTCTTTTCGATATCGCTTTATTTTCCGATACAAATGCCGCTGGGCACGATGATCGGGGAGGATTTTTTTCACCAGCGGGGGATAATTACTATAAAATTTTTTTGTCAGGAGGGAGGATTTTAATGCAGATTAAGGATGCGATTGCTGTTGTTACCGGCGGAGCCTCAGGAATGGGAGAGACATGTGTCAGGATGCTTGCCGCCCGGGGCGCAAGAGTGGCTATCTTTGATGTCGCTGCAGAACGGGGTGAAAAGCTTGCCGCCGAACTGGGCCCCGCTGTTATTTTCGTCAGTACCGATGTGACAAGCGACGAAAGCGGCCGGGCCGCTATCGAGAAGGCGGTTGCGGCATTCGGGACAATCAATGTGGCGGTCAATTGCGCCGGCGTTGGCGATCCGGGCAAGATTCTCTCGAAGAAAGGCGTCCTGCCGCTTGATTTTTTCACAAGAGTTATCAGGATAAATCTGATCGGCACATTTAACATAACCAGACTGGCTATTGAGCAGATGGCAAAAAACGCGCCCAATGAGGAGGGGGAAAGAGGGGTAATCATCAATACTGCCTCCGTCGCCGCCTTTGAAGGACAAATCGGTCAGGCGGCTTATGGCGCCTCCAAGGCCGGCGTGGTGGGGATGACGCTTCCCGTTGCAAGGGAATGCGCAGATTACGGCATCCGGGTAATGGCGATTGCGCCTGGTCTGATAGACACGCCGATGATGGCGGGCCTTCCGGAGAGCGTAAGGGTGGAACTGGCCGGGACGGTGCCTTTTCCCAAACGTCTCGGCCGGCCGGCGGAATTTACGGCGCTTGTGCTCCACATATTGGAAAACTCCTTGTTAAACGGTGAATGTATTCGTCTTGACGGGGCGATCAGAATGACGGCAAGATAACCTGTGCGGGTTAAAGCCTTTACAATAGGGAGCGTGCAATATGGCTAAGGTTTTCAATATGGAGATCGATGACTCCGGGGTAGGTGTGGTTGTCTTTGATGTCGCGGGCGAAAAGATGAATACCTGGACGGAAGAGGCATTCAGGGATTTTGACGAGATTATGCAAAAGCTGGAGGAAGTTCAGGGTTTGCGCGGGCTCATCTTCATCTCCGGAAAACCCGATAATTTTCTGGCCGGCGCCAACCTGAAGCTTATTTCGGAGATCGATGACGCCGATGAGGCGCGCCGCACCATTGGGCTTTTCCACTCCGCATTTGCCCGTTTGGAGTCGCTGAGGTTTCCCACCGTTGCGGCGATTCACGGCCATTGCCTCGGAGGAGGGCTTGAATTTGCGCTCGTCTGCAAGGCGAGAATCGCCAGGGAGGGGAAGACCACTGTTATCGGTCTGCCGGAAATCAACGTCGGCCTTTTTCCCGGGGCGGGAGGCACCCAGCGGCTGCCGCGTTTGATTGGATATCCGGCCATGGAGCTTATTCTCAGGGGGACAATGCTGCCGGCGGCGAAGGCCTGTGAGCTGGGCATTGTCGACAGAGTGATTCCGGCTGAAGCGAACCTGCTTTCCGAGGCAAGGATTTTTCTCGAGGATATCATTGCGGGAAGGGCTGAACTGAAGAGACCGGAACATAAATTTTCCGAAATAGACGCCGTAGCCGAGCTGGCAAAAAAAGGAATCATGCAGGCTACAAGAGGTCGGGAGCTTCCCGCGCCTATGCTGGCGCTCAGGACCATGCAGGAAGGCGTGAAAGTTTCCCTTGAAAAGGGACTGGAGATCGAACGAAGCAACTTTGTCGAAGTGGTTTTGTCGAAAGAGGCCAAGGGCAGCATCAATACGTTTTTCCTGAAGGGGATGACAGACAGGCCCATGGCGATGATGAGCGGGGGGTTTGTCCCGAAGCAGTTGAAGAGTGCCGCCGTCCTTGGCTTCGGCACCATGGGACGGGGAATTGTGATAGATATTCTCCGCAACACGGCAATTTCCGTTCTGGTAAAGGATATTCCCGAGGCTTTGGATGCGGGAAGGAACTTTGTCAGGAAGACGCTCGAAGGGATGGCGGAAAAGAAACGGCTCAAGTCGCCTGTCGATGAAGTGATGGCCAGACTGACAACCGTCTCGGAATATGTCGAAGCCTTCAAGGATGTGGATATTGTAGTTGAGGCGGTTTTTGAAGCGATTGCGGTAAAAAGGCAGGTCTATGGGGAACTGTGCGGCGTGGTTCGCGAAGACTGTATTATCGCGAGCAACACCTCTTCCATTCCGATTAATTCGATGTCGCCGTTTGTCAGCCATAATGAACGTTTTGCCGGACTTCATTTCTTTTCCCCGGTCTGGCTTATGCAGTTGGTCGAGGTGATTCAGGGCGACGACACCGCCCGGGAGACGATCGACAACCTCCTCAATTTTGTCGGGATGATCAGGAAGCGGCCGATTGTCTGCCGCGATAACGCCGGGTTTGTCGTTAATGCCATGCTCTTTCCCAATCTCACCAATGCGTTTAAGTACCTCGAAGAGGGGAACGGGATCGAGAAGATAGATATGGCCATGACCCGCTTTGGCATGCCGGTGGGGCCGATCCGCCTTACCGATGAAGTGGGAATAGACATTCCCTACAAGGTTTTTGTCGGCATGGGCGTAAATCAGGAGACTCTTAAAAGCGTGGTGGAATCGGGGAGGCTTGGTCTCAAAAAATCGGGAAAAGGTTTCTTCTTGAAGGACGGCAGCGTTGATCCTGAAGTGTTGCCGCTTATCGCAAAACGTCCGAATATTGACAGAAGCGAGGCGGAGATTCAGGCAGGTCTTCTGGCAGCGATGGTTCAGGTTGGCAAGGATCTTCTCGATCGTCGGATAGTTGACGATGTCCGGATGATAGACGCAGGGATGATATGGGGTATCGGTTTTCCTGCCGATAAAGGCGGGCCGATGAAATGGGCCGACCTGACTGGATTGAGCAAACAGCTCTACGGCAAAAATTTTTACTGAACGGTCAGATATTCTAAAAAAGTGCTTGCCGCATAAGATTCAATAGACTATAAATCCCGGTTCAATTCCTTTCCGGGGATTGGAAGGCCGGGGAGATATTACTGTGAAATGGGGGAAGGATGACTGAACCGAATTTTGAAAAAGGAGAGGGGCTTGTCCCTGCTGTCGTGCAGGACTATAAAACGGGCGATGTGCTGATGGTTGCCTATATGAACCGGGAATCGTGGCAAAAAACGCTGGAAACGGGCAAGGCCCATTACTGGAGCCGTTCCCGCAGGAGTCTCTGGCTGAAAGGAGAATCTTCGGGAAATTTCCAGATAGTGCGCGAGGTAAGGATCGATTGCGATGAAGACACCGTTTTACTGAAAGTCGATCAGCAGGGAGGCGCCGCCTGTCACACCGGTCATCGTTCCTGTTTCTACAGGAAGATGGATGAAGGAGAAGGCGATTTTGTTGTTGTTGGGGAAAAAGTTTTTGATCCAGAGGAAGTGTACCGATGAATAATTTAAAAATAGGGATTCCCAAGGGGAGTCTGGAAAACAGCACCGTTGATCTCTTCAAGCGGGCGGGATGGAAAATAACGTATGACAACCGGAGTTATTTCCCGGATATTGACGATGATGAACTTTCGTGCACGCTGGTCCGCGCCCAGGAAATGTCCCGCTACGTTGAGGATGGAACGATCGACTTGGGCCTTACCGGCCAGGACTGGATTACCGAAAACGATTCGGATGTGGTTTTTGTCCAGGATCTGATTTATTCGAAGAATTCAACGCGGCAGGCCCGGTGGGTTCTCGTCGTCCGTGAAGATTCCCCGCTTCATTCGATTGAAGACCTGGAGGGTAGGAGGATATCCACAGAACTGGTAAATTTCACGAAACGCTATTTTGCGGAAAGAAAAATCAACGTCCATGTAGAGTTTTCCTGGGGGGCAACCGAGGCGAAGGTCGTTGAAGGACTGGTGGATGCCATCGTGGAGGTAACGGAGACGGGCAATACGCTCAGGGCCAATAAACTCAAGATAATCCATGAACTGATGCGGACCAACACCAAGCTTATCGCCAATCGCAATGCCTGGAATGATCCATGGAAAAAACAGAAGATCGAGCAGATACGCGTTTTGCTGAACGGATCCTTGGAGGCAATGGGCCGGGTGGGTTTGAAAATGAATGTGGCCAAGGAGAATATTTCTGAAGTGGTGGCCCTTCTTCCCTCCCTGAAGGCGCCGACTATCTCGCATTTATATTCAGGAGAGTGGCTGGCAATCGAGACAATCGCCGCTTCCGGAATGGTGCGCGAGCTGATTCCGAGGCTGAAAAAAGCCGGCGCCGAGGGAATAATCGAGTATCCGCTCAATAAGGTTATCTGAAGGAGGGTGCAAGATGCGCAAGGCGGTCATCGCAAGAAAAACTGCGGAAACGGATATTTCGCTGGAGATAGACCTGGACGGCAAGGGGAAAAATCAGATCGATTCAACGATCCCTTTTCTTGACCATATGTTGCAGCTTTTTTCACGTCATGGGATGATCGACCTTGTCCTGCGCGGTCGAGGGGATACAGCCGTTGACGATCATCATCTTGTGGAGGATATCGGCATCTGCCTGGGAAAAGCTGTCAGGAAGGCGCTTGGCGACCGGGAGGGGATCTGCCGGTACGGTTCGGCGGTTGTTCCAATGGATGAGAGCCTGAGCAGCGTTGCCATCGATATCTCCGGCCGACCCTGGCTCGTTTGGAACGCGGAATTCAGCGAACAGCTTGTCGGAAACTTCAATCCCGCTTTGCTGCAGGATTTTTTTAAATCATTTTCCGACCATAGCGGAATAAACGTCCATATAACCGTGAATTACGGCAGGAACGGCCATCATAAAGCCGAGGCAATTTTCAAGGCGTTTGCCCGTGCGCTCCAGGGGGCTGCGCAAATAGATAAGCGCATCGAAGGTGTCTTGTCCACGAAAGGGCATCTCGAAGGGTAAAATATATCCTTGATCAGGAAGCTTTTTGAGCACCTGGTTTGAAGGTTTTCCGACAAGCCGGGAAGAAAGCGATCAGCAAAATGTCTTGTGACATCAGGAAGAAGTTTACTGTTATTTTCGGCATTTGTTTTGTATTTTTCTTTGCCGGTTGCTCTCGCGCGGATTCGACGATTCCCGATGTTTCGGTTAAGCGCGAACCACTCCTCAAAATTGCTGTTTTTCCTTTCCAGCAGATTTTTCCTGAAGATTTACAAAAAGGGGCAGTGGAATCGCCGCTCACCGGGGCGGTTTTTGACGCCGTTAAATCATCCGGGAATCCGGAGGGCATATTGGAAGAGCGTTTTCGCGGCTATCTTGAAAAAAACAGGCATGAATTTGATTTCATTGCCGGAGAGAGGGCGGCTGCGGTTTTCCGAAAGGTTTCCACATCGTCAATGAAGATTTCGCTAAGGAATGCGCTTTGTGAAGCGGGGAAGGAATTGGGCGCTGATTTGGCAGTTGCAGGATATCTTTACCGTTTCAGGGAGCTGCAGGGAGAATCCTTCTCGGCCGAAAGACCGGCGTCGGTTGCCTTTGAGATAGTAATGATGAATGTTGATGATGGAAAGGTTGTCTGGCGGGGGAGCTTTGACCGCACCCAGCGATCGCTTCTGGAGAATCTCTTTCAGGCCGCAGCTTTTTTTCAGGGAAGGGGGCGGTGGCTGAAAGCCGAGGCGCTTGCCGCCCAGGGGCTCGATGAAGTAATGAAAACCTTTCCGACTTTTCCACAAGATTCCGATACTGAAAGTTTGACAAGATGATAGTGATCCCGGCAATTGATCTGAGAAAAGGACGATGTGTCCGGCTTTCTCAAGGTGATTTCAACAGGGTTTCCATTTATGAGGGTGACCCGGCGTTCGTGGCCTCCGTCTGGAAGGAAAAGGGCGCCGAGCGGCTGCATGTGGTCGATCTCGACGGTTCCCTGGAGGGCAGCCCCAGGCAGCGGTCGGTTATTTCCGCAATAGTTTCTGCGACGGATTTGCCGGTAGAAGTCGGCGGCGGCATCAGAAATATGGAGACGGTCGAGGGATATCTGCAAGGGGGGGTGCGCTGGGTGATTTTGGGAACGGCGGCTTTTCAGGATCCTGCTTTTGTAAAAGAGGCATGTCGGGCGTTTCCCGGTCAGATCATTCTCGGAATCGACGCCTCGGGGGGAAAAGTAGCCGTTCACGGATGGACAAAAAAGACGGAAAGGACGCCGGAAGAACTGGCACTGAGTTTTGCCGAGGATAATCCGGCAGCCATTATCTTTACAGATATTTCCCGGGACGGGATGGAAACAGGGATTAACAGGGATTCCACCGTCGCTTTGGCGAGAAAGTCAGGTTTGCCGGTTATCGCTTCCGGCGGGGTTGCCGGACTGGATGATATAGAACAGCTGCTTCCCCTGGAAAAAGACGGGATTATTGGAGTTGTTGTAGGCAAGGCACTCTATACGGGCGCCCTCGCTCTTGACGAGGCGATAAGCTGCGCAACGAAAAAGATTTGAATGAGGGAAATTTATCCGGGGCAAAAAGGAGTCGGAGATGGATGATTGCATATTCTGTAAAATTGTGAGAGGGGAGCTTCCCGCAAACAGGGTATATGAGGATGAACGCGTTCTGGCGTTTGATGATATACACCCGATGGCCCCCGTTCACGTTATTATCATTCCCAAAAAACATATCGCCACACTGCTGGACGTCGGAAGCGGCGAAATGGCTGATCTGCACGCAATGATGGCCGCCGCTCAGGAAATTGCCCGGCTGAAAAAGGTTGATCAAAAGGGCTTTCGCACGGTTATTAACTGCAATGAAGAGGGCGGGCAGGTTGTTTTTCATCTGCACATGCATCTTTTGGGCGGGCGGAAACTGCGCGATGGTCTAAACTGAGGCTGCAGACAGAGGGCTTGACATTTGCAAGGGTCCATCAATGACGGAACAATCGAAGAGGTCCGAAGGCGCGCTGACATTGTCTCTCTGATCGGAGAGTATGTTGCGCTGAAAAAGACAGGGAAAAATTATACAGGGCTTTGCCCTTTTCATCAGGAAAAAACCCCTTCTTTTAACATAAGTCCCGAAAAACAGATTTTTCATTGCTTCGGCTGCGGCGAGCACGGAGATGTTTTTTCTTTTTTCATGAAAATGGACGGCCTGACTTTCCCGGAGGCGATTCGCCAATTGGCTGGAAAATACGGGGTTGTTATTCCTGAAAGAACGCTTGGCAGAGACGAGAAAGAGCGTTACACCCTGAAAGAACAGATTGTTAAGGTAAACGGACTTGCTGTCGAATTCTTCACCAAAACCCTCAGATCGCAAAAGGGGGAGAAGGCGCGGGAGTATTTGAAAAAACGGGATGTCGGACAGAGCGCCGTCGAGCAGTTCCGAATAGGATTAGCCCCGGAGGGGTGGCAGGGGCTGCTCGATTTTCTGGAGCGGAAGGGTGTCCACGCCACGATTGCAGCTCAGGCTGGGCTGGCAATTCCCCGTTCGGGGGAGGGTAATAGAGGATATTACGATCGGTTTCGGGACAGAATTATCATCCCCATCGCCGATACCGAAGGACGGGTTGTCGCCTTTGGCGGGAGGGTGATGGACGCCGGCGAACCCAAGTACCTTAATTCTCCCGAGTCGCCGGTCTATACGAAAGGCAATAACCTGTTCGGACTTTTTGACGCCAGGGAGGCGATTCGCAGTAAGGGTTTTGCTGTCCTTGTGGAAGGGTATTTTGATCTCATCGGCCTTTGGGTTTCCGGGGTTAAAAATGTTGTGGCGACGCTGGGGACGGCATTGACCCGTTCCCAGGTGGAATTGCTGGGGCGTTACACAAAAAGGGTTGCTGCGGTATTTGATCCCGACGAGGCGGGCAGGAAGGCCCTCGCACGGAGCATGGAGCTGTTTCTGGCGGGAAACATCGAGGCGATGGCGGTTATTCTTCCCGATGGTTATGATCCCGATTCCTTTGTGCGGGCCAAAGGCCGGGGAAAAATGGAGGAAATGCTGGCAGGCGCACGACCGATGGCCGATTATTATATCGAGGAAATTCTCGGCAATTCCCGATCTTTACAGGAAAAAATCGCCAAAAGAGAGGACGCTGTCGCCTTTCTTAAAAGGATAGAGAATATTCTGGAAAGAAATCAATTTTTGAAGAAGATAGCTGAGAATCTTGGCATCGATCAGGATGTCCTGAAAAAAGAGGTGGGGAAAGCTTTTTCCACCTTGCCTGCGCAGGATGGCCGCCGTTCCATAGCGCGCGCGGCAGGGGAACCGGACCGGCTGGAATTGAGTTTTATTCATATGCTGCTTGAAAGTCCGGAACTGATTGTCTTGCTCGGCGATGGCGATATATTTAAATTTTTCAAGTCCGATGGACTGAAAGCCTTGGGAGAAAGTTTGCTGCTTAATTTAGAAAAAGAAAGCGGAAAAAATTTAAATATGGTATCTCTGCTCGGCAGCATGGAGGATGAAGAAATAAAAAAAGCCCTTTATGCTCTTATGGTAGGCGATAATCCCTATAAAGGAGAGCAGCGTGATCGTCTCTTTGACGATACTGCAAAGCAGATCAGGCGCCGATGGTATAAAGAGCAGCACCGTATTTTGCAGAAGAAGATTTCCCGGGCGGAAAAGGACGGGGACAGGGAATTATGTCAAAGTCTGTTGCAGGAAAAGGAAAGGCTTTTAAATGAAGAGAAAACTCTCGTTTGACAATTTCCGGAGGCCTTCGATCAGAAAGATGACAACCGGGGTTACATCTTGACTTTGTATTTTTAATGACAATGGCGGCGGGGGTAAATGCTATGGGAAAAGAAACTGAATCCAATGAATTTAAAAAGTTGCTTGCACTGGGTGTAGAGAAAGGATTTGTCACGTACGACGATGTCAATGATTTGCTGCCCTCGGATGTCACATCTTCTGATCAGATCGACGATATCATAATGCTCTTTGGCGAAAAGAATATTGATATCATCGACACGGAAAAGGGGGAAAAACTGGTTGTAAAAAAGGAAAATGAGGAACAGCCGGATGTCGTCAAACGGGACGATGTTATGAGTCTGCTGCCGGCCCTGGGCAGAACGGGCGACCCGGTTAAAATGTACCTCCGGGAGATGGGGATGGTTTCCCTGCTCAGCCGGGAAGGGGAGATCGAACTTGCCAAAGTAATAGAGGAGGGCGCTCGCGAGAGTCTTGAGGCTGTCTTCAGCGTTGATGTTTCGGTAAAGGATGTAATCAATGTAGGTAAGCAGCTCAAAAGCGGGGATATCCGTGTCCGGAGCATCCTGGACAATATTGACGACGAAGACGGGATCGTTGAAGAAGACAAGCATAACGACAGGGTAATCGGGCTGCTCGATGCTGTAATGCTTCTCGATGCAAAAAATGATTTGATCAAGAAAAAATTGAATTCGAAGAAAAAAATATCGGCGGGGGAAAGACTTGCGCTGCGGGAAGAGCTGGACAAAAATCAATTGTCGATAGTTGACCTCTGTCGAGAGGTTCGTTTCAGCCGCAAACAGATTGATCGTCTTGTCGCCAATCTTCGCGCCTATATCAATGATGTAAGGGTTGCCGATGAGATGATTAATCGCTGCAAGAAGAACACGGGCCTTTCCCTTGGTCAAATCGAAGATATATTGGCAAAGAAGGCCGAGTCGCAAAAAGGGGGGGAACAGGCAGCCAAAAAAGCCGGTTTGTCGCTGGAAAAACTCAAGGAGTGCGAGTCAACTATAAAAGAGGCAAATTCGCGACGTAAAAAGATTGCCCAGGAGACGGGACTTTCCATAAACGCCTTGAAGAAGGCAATGGTTGACATCGAGACGGGCAGTAGAAAGGCGGAAGTGGCAAAAAGAAGGCTGGTGGAGGCGAACCTGCGTCTCGTTGTCAGCATAGCGAAAAAGTACACCAATCGTGGTTTGCAGTTTCTTGATCTTATCCAGGAAGGCAATATCGGTTTGATGAAGGCGGTAGATAAATTTGAATACCAGCGGGGTTATAAATTTTCCACCTACGCTACCTGGTGGATACGGCAGGCCATTACCAGGGCTATCGCTGATCAGGCAAGGACAATCAGAATCCCGGTCCATATGATCGAGACCATTAATAAATTGATCCGGACATCGCGTTATCTGGTACAGGAATTGGCCAGAGAGCCGAATCCCGAAGAAATTGCCAACAAGATGGAATTTCCGTTGGAAAAGGTGCGCAAGGTTCTAAAAATAGCCAAAGAGCCGATCTCGCTGGAGACCCCAATTGGCGAGGAAGAGGACAGCCATCTCGGTGATTTCATAGAGGACAAGAAATTTATGTCTCCATCTGACGCCACAATCAGTATGGATCTTGCCGAACAGACCCGCAAGATCCTTTCCACCTTGACTCCGCGCGAGGAAAAGGTGCTGAGAATGCGGTTTGGCATCAGCGAACGGGGGAATTATTTGGCGGAAGATGCCAATGAATCGAATGATGCCGGCGCCCTGAACGATAAGCAGACCGAAACTGTGACAGACCGTAAAGCTCGCAATACGGGAAAACGGCGGCTTCTTAAGGCAGGCGAAAATAAAATATTGACAAGAACCGCTGATGGGTATTAAGAGGCCCGGTGAAAAATTGATTTTCGATATTTGAGTTCATCCTGAGGCTGCAAGGGCCCATAGCTCAATTGGTAGAGCCACCGGCTCATAACCGGTCGGTCCCTGGTTCGAATCCAGGTGGGCCCACCAGGGATGGAAGGGAGCGTTGTTTTATTGTGATAAATATTTTTTCCTCCATGAATGATAAAAAAACGCCCAGAAAAACCGGAGGCGCAAGTTGTTCAGTGAAAATGCACCGATATAGGTGCATTTTTTTTAAAAATATGGCGGGCCGTTGCCATTGCTGTTTGACATAGGGGGGAAGGTTGAAAGAACTTTTGGCAATATTGGTTGATCTGCAAAATATAGAGGCAGAGGCGGAAAAAGTCCGTGCAGCCCAGAAAAATCTGCCGATTCGTTTGAATTCACTGGAAGAGGGCTTCAAGCTTTTTTCCGCTGCAATTGAGCAGAAGCGAAAGGAATTCGAGGACAGGCAGAAACAGAAACGGGAGAAAGACCGCCTGTTGCAGACCGGGCAGGAGGCGCTGAAGAGAACACGGGAAAGACTCTCGGATGTGAAGACAAACAAGGAGTATCAGGCGATGCTCAAGGAAATAGAAGTTGCCGAGGCTAAAAACGGCAAACTTGAGGATGAGATTATCTCTTTGCTGGATGGACTCGACGTTTTTCAAAAAGAAATGAATGCGACGGACGAGGAGTTTGCTTTACGCCGCCGCAGCTATGAAGAGGAAAAACAGGCGATACAGGGCAATATCGACTCACTGCAGGGGAAGCTTGATGACTTTTTGTGCAGGGGTGAGAATCTGAAAAAGGAAATGCCTGCCGATATCCTGAAAAAATACGAGCGAATAAAGATGATTGGAAACGGTCTGGCGGTAGTTTCCGTCTGGAAAGAGGTTTGTGGCGGTTGTCATATGGCGATTCCCCCCCAGATGTACAATGAATTGCAGACCAGTGAAGATATTATGACCTGTCCTAATTGCAACAGAATACTCTACTGGGAAGACCGGAATGCGGGCAGCAAGTGACAATTGAGACGTCAAAGCAGAACAGGTGATCGCGGTTGCGGGAAACCGCAACGGAGGAAAGTCCGAACTCCACAGGGCAGGATGGTCGCTAACGGCGACTGGGGGCGACCCTAAGGAAAGTGCCACAGAAAATATACCGCCTCTCCGCAAGGAGTGGTAAGGGTGAAAAGGCGAGGCAAGAGCTCACCAGTTTCCCGGGTGACCGGGAAAGCTTGGTAAACCCCATCCGGAGCAAGACCAAATAGGAGAACGGGACTGCCCGTCCCTTGGTTCTCGGGTTGTGTCGCTTGAGGCAGACGGCAACGGCTGCCCCAGAGGAATGATCATCGTCGTCTTTCGGGCAACCGGG
>CAZKHU010000041.1:0-23878 GCA_964552725.1 uncultured Syntrophus sp. | reverse complement strand
TATTGAAAGGAGAAGATCATAGAGAACATGAGTCAAATGTCATTGGGAGAAGCGTTTCCCCGGGAGCAGGCTTGCTTAATTCCGGCCGGGGCAGGGGAGAGTGCTGCCGTCCAGGCGGAAGACCTTGGTGGGGTGGTACCAGTTCAGCCGCCGGGCTGATTCAATGATCTTTGCAGATTTCCATGATTGTTTCCATTTTTTGGCTGTTGTGGAAGGGCAAACCGGGCCGAGCAAAAAGAAGGGAGATCATATAGTTGACTCCATTAATCCGAAGTACCTAAACAAAGGAGGTAAATATGTCTTATTCTTTGATCACAAAATGCGAAACCTGTATCAAGAAAGACAAATGTAACGACCGTCACTTTATCAACGGCGCCATCAGTGGAATTCATTCGGTATGGCCAGCCGAAAAAGGGCATCTTGGCAGTGGATCAGTTGACCTGAATTGCCAGAACTTTGAGCAAAAACCTGAGTAGTTAGTAAACAATGGAGTCAACTATATAGTTTCAAAGGAAGGGCGAATGGCATTCTCGGGGAGCTGTAATTCCCAAAGGACCTGTGCCGATAACACAGGGCGCCGAGGCGCTACCATCCGCATGGGAGCCGATATCACGAAAGGGGCCTCATGTAAATGGTAAAGGAAAAACAAGCCGGATCAGAAATAGAGCGGGCTGGGAAAAAGCCGGATCAGAAACAGGCCGTCGCGGCCGATGACTGGGACCGCGCTACCAATGCCCAGCGCGCCTGGATGGTCTGCCTGGCGATATCGGAAGGGAAAATGGATCAGGAAAAGATCAAGCGCCTCCTCGATGTGGCCGATCAGCAGGATCAGATCACACTCAAGGTTCTGCACAACGCCGTCATCAAATGCCTGAAGGACTACCAGGCGGAATCCACCTCGGCGCGCCTGGATGACTGGAAAAAGGCGGAGGGAGCCCTGGAGGCTTTCGTCATCGACCTCTGGGGGAAGCACTTCCAGGACGAAAAATCCCTGGCCAACATCCTGGCCGTGGTCGATTATCTGTCCGGACAGGGATGGAAGGTTCACAAGAGCGCCGTCTATAATCATAAAAAAGAGGGGAAGATCCGCCCCGGTCCGGACGGCTCCTTCCGGATGGCCGATGTCGAGCGCTACGCCGAGACCTACCTCAATCGCCTGGACGGCGGCCAATCCGGGAAACTCGACAAGCTGCAGCAGGAAAAGCTGGTCGCCGAGATCGACAAGACGAAGGCCCAGGCGCGCCACTGGACGATGAAGGTGGAGACATTCTCCGGCGCGTATGTCCCGAAGGAGCTCTTCGAAGCGGAGCTGGCCAAACGCGCCGCGATCTTCCGGAACGACCTGGAGACGTTCGCATCCTCCGAGGCGGGCGGGATCGTCTCTCTGGCGGGCGGAGACGCCGGAAAGATCCCAGATGTGATCGAGTGGATCCTTGGCCGCGTCGAAGCGTTCCTGGCCCGCTACAGTGAAGAGAAGGAATTCAAGGTCCCTCTCCCGTCGGCGGATCGGGACGAGGACGACAAAGAAGAAGAGGAAGACTAATGATGGCATCAACCGCCGCTATACTACATCGCGATCCGGATACCCAGTATCCTGACACCCTCGTCTTCACCTCTGGCGAGCGGCGGGTATTCCGGGCGAAGGAGCGGATCACCACTTCCCAGTGGGCCGCCCGCCACCGGGTGGTGACCAACGGGCCGATGACCGGCCGCTGGCGGAACGACGTCACGCCTTATCTGGTCGGGCCGATGGACTGCATCTGCGAGCCGTTCGTCCGGCGGATCATCCTTATGTTTGCGCCGCAAACCGGGAAGACGCAGGTCGCTTTTAATTTCCTCTGCCACATGATCGATCAGGACCCCGGCCCGGCGATGTATGTCGGCCCGGATGAAAAGGTGACAAAAAGGATCGCCCGCCGGCGCGTCATACCCATGTTCAAGGGGACGTCCCGGATCTCCGAGCTGCTCGGCCCCGGCGTCTCCGACACGACGACCCTCGCCGTCAATTTCACGAACGGGATGGACTTCATGATGGCCTGGGCGACCTCCGCCGCGGAGCTTTCCTCCGAGTCGATCAAATACCTCATCCGCGACGAGATCGACAAGTTCCCTGACTTTTCAGGGAAGGAGGCCGACCCGCTCGCGCTCTCCGAGATCCGGACGAACGCCTACCCGTTTACGAAGAAGATCATTGACCTCTCCACCCCCGCTGACGAGTCCGGTTATATCGGCCGCGCGATCGAACAGGACGCCGACGAACTGCGCCGCTATCACGTCGTCTGCCCGATCTGCCAGGCGCCCCAGGTGATGCACTTTGGCCAGTTCGTCTGGCCGAAATCATGCAGCGACCCGCGCGAGATTGTCCGGAAGCGCCTGGCCGAATATCAGTGCGAAAAATGCGGCATGTTCTGGGACGACCACAAACGCGACATGGCTGTCGCCAAGGGCGCCTGGCAGGCGGAGGTCCCGGTCGAGCGCCCCCTGGTCGTGGCCTTCCACCTGCCATCCTATCCCTCGCCCTTCGTTTCGCTCTCCTCGGTCGTCGCCGCTTACTTGCGCGGCCTCGACGATCCCGGGAAGCGGATGGTTTTTATCACCCAGCACAAAGCGGAAGTCTGGAAGGACGACGCCATCCCAAAGGAGGAGTCGAAGGTCCTCGAGCACAAAACCGACATCCCGCCGCTGATCGTCCCGCAGGAAGCCGTCGTGCTAACCGCGGGGATCGACGTCCAAAAGACGGGCTTCTGGTTCGTCGTCCGCGCCTGGGCGGAGGACCTCACTTCCTGGCTGATTCAGTACGGGTTTCTCAGCGACTGGGCCGGCGTCGAGGCCCTCCTCTTTCAGACCGCCTACCGGATACAGGATTCACAGAACACGATGGAGATCTGGCGCGCCGGGATGGACACCGGCGGCGGGCAGACTGAGGATAATATATGGACCCGAACCGAAGAGATCTATCAATGGCTGCGGGAAAACGGCCGAGGCCGCGTCTTCGGGACAAAGGGCGCTTCCCGCCCCCAGTTCCAGAGGGTCCGCCCAACGGTGATCGACAAACTTCCCCGGAGTAATCTGATCATACCGGGGGGACTCGAGGTCCGCCTGATTGATACCTCGGCCTTCAAGGAGCTGGTCCATTTCCGCCTGGATCGCGGCGTGGAGCCGATCCTCGACCCCCAGGGGCAGAAAATAGGCGAGAGGGTGCAGACGCAGCGCTTTTTCCTCCACAGCGAGACGGGCAAAGACTATGCCGCCCAGCTCCTCGCCGAGGAACTCCGCAAAGACCGACGCGGAAAGAGATATTGGAAGCGCGTCCACACGGCGAACCATTATCTCGATGCGGAATGCCTGGCCGCTGCCTGCGCCGACAGTTCTTGGCTGCCGTCGGTCAAGATGATGGCTGCGCATCTTCGCCGGAAAAATGAAACTCCGTCCGAAAGGCCGGATGCGTCACACACAAGTCACGAAAAGTCCAACAAAGAACGTACATCAGGGAGGTGGTAAATGGGAACGGATACGGCATTATCGGGTATGAAGGCGATTAGAGAGCACTGCGGGTCCATCGGTCTGCAGCAGGCGGAATCAACGATCCTCTCGTTTAAGGTACAATACCTTTTTCCGATGAAGAAGCTCGGCGGGATCTGGGTGAGCGACAAACTCCTGATCGACGAGTGGCGGAAAAAATATATCTCCGGCGCGATGGATCCGGCGCCGTCCACGCGCCCGGAGCCTCCTCTCAGCCGCCGTACGGCGGCCAAAGGCAGAAGGTGACATCCAGTGAAAACAAAGTATTTTCCGACAGAAACCGAACTCAAGATCATCCGCGATCTTTACGACGGATCGTCCTTCCGTCTTTCAAAGATCATGCGGTTGATCGGGCGGGAGAAATATCCGCGCTGGTACATCCGCCGGATCGCGGGGGAGATGGGTCTTGCCAAAGTCAAGGAGCCGGACTGGACTGCCACCGAAGAGGCTTATGTCAATGACCATTATCCAAATATGGGCCTCAAGGCGCTGCGTCGCGGCCTTATCAACAACAACATGTTCCCCCGCTCCACCACAGCGATTCACCTGAAGATCAAGCGGCTTGGCCTGCTCTCCTCAGACGGAGACGGCTTCACCTTGCGCGGCCTGCTGAATTTTCTCTGGGCCGGCCTGGAGCAGCACCACATCATCACCCGGTGGATCGAAAAGGGGTGGCTCAAGGGAAAGTGCCGCGGGACCCTGCGTACCAAAAAGCAGGGAGGCGACCAGTGGTATTTCGCCCCGGAATGGGTGCGGGCCTTCATTATCGCCCATCCGGAGGAGATCGACCTGCGCATGGTTGATCCCGTTGCCTTCATCCGCCTGGTCGCCGGCGACAATCTGACGCTTCCCGCGTCTTGCAAATGCCCGGACTGTGGTGCAGAGTTCGAGAAAAGGATGTTCAATCCGGGCCTGAAGGTCCTGCCGGTTTACTGCGATGGCTGCAAGAATGCCCACGACGGCGGCGACTGCGAAACCTATCGCATCGCCATGTGATTTACGATAAAATCCCCCTCCTAAAAACCCTGTCAACCCCCCAAAACACCCCAAAAACACCCCTAAAACACCCCAAAAACACCCCAAATTTCCATTTTGCCAAAAACCACCCCTTATACTGTTATCGCAACGCACCTTTTTCCGTGGCATGCCGTCTGTAGTATCCCTCCCGGGCGGCATGTCCCCTTTAACGAGAGGAGCACATGGCCTACACATCAACAGATCTGGCGAACATTGACATAGCAATCCGGGCGATCATTGCCGGGACGCGCACCGTTAGCCTGACCATGGGCGACAAAACCATCCAATATACCGCGGTCAAACTTCCCGAACTCCAGGCCCTCCGAACGGAGATCTCCATGGAGGTCGGCATGGCCGCTGGCACCTACGCATCACGCACTTATGCCAAGCAGGGAGGGCGTGGCCAATGAGAATGACGAAAGCGGAAAACTTTGTCGCATCCGTTGTCGAGAAACTCGCCGACCTCGCCTCTCACCGATCCGCCCTCGCCCGCCATCGCTATCTGATAGGATTGACAACGAAGCAACGGGCCGAGCAGTACGCCGCTGCCAAAACCACCCGGATGACCGGCGCGTGGTCGATTGCCAATACGAACGTCAATGATATCATCGGCGCATCATCTCCCGCGGTTCGCGCCCGTGTCCGCCAACTCATCCGCGATTTTCCGTACCTCGCCCGCGCTGCCAACATCATGGTTGACTACTCGATCGGGACCGGAATCGTCTTCCAGTCTAAAGCAAAAGGCGCGAGTGGGAAACCCGACGCGAAGCGGCAGACGCAAATCGAAGATGCCGTCAAATGGTGGATGGATGAGTCCGATGCCTCCGGCAAGCAGCACCTGTACGAGCAGATGCGGCTGACGAAGCGCCAGGACCTCGAGTCCGGAGAATTTGTGGCCGTCAAGACATACCCGAAGGACGGAAACCGCTATCTCCCCTATGCGATCCAGATCTATGAGGCCGACTGGCTGACCGGGGCGCACGACAGTTACGGCGCCGGCGGAATTGGAATGGCTGCCAGGCCCGGAGAAAAGGAAGTCCGCCAAGGCATTGAATATGAAAAGCAGACCGGCCGCGTCACCGGTTACTGGTTTCAGGACCCATATTATGGCGGGCAGGATGTCTATGTCCCTTCCGGGCAGGTCCTTCATGGATTCGACACGCTGCGTCCCCAGCAACTCCGCGGCATCTCTCCGTTTGCCCCCGGCGTCCTGATCGCTCACGACCTGGCCGACTACATGGATGCCGAAATTGACGGCGCGAAAATGGCCGCCAAGTGGCTGGCCATGGTGACCAGGGAAAACCCCACCGCCGTGCAGCAGGCCATATCCACGCTTTCATACAACGACGACGGCTCGCTGAAGCGCCTCGAAGAGATCGAGAACGGCGTCATCGAGTACCTCCGGCCCGGCGAGAAAATCGAATTTGCCGAGCATAACCGCCCCGGCGTCACCTTCCAGCCGTTCGTCCGCCTGATCCTGACCATGCTCTCAATCACCACGGGCGCCCCCTATGAACTTATTTCCGGAGATTACCAGGGCCTGAACTTTTCCACGGCCCGGATCGTTCGGAACGATTTTGCCCAGCAACTCCGGCCCATCAGTATCCGGCACATCCGTCAGTTTTGCATGCCGGCAATCAAGGGCGCAATCGACATGGCTGTTTTGACGGGCAAACTCACGCTCCCCGGTTACTGGCAGAATCCGCGCCGATATCTGGAATGCGAATGGCAGCCGCCGGGAATGGATGCAGTGGATCCGCTGCGCGAAGCAAAGACCCAGATCGAGGCGATCAGTTACGGCCTAAAGTCGCCCCAGGAGGTAGCACGCGAGCGCGGAAGGGATCTACAGGATGTTTATGACGAAATCAGGGCCGCGCAGGAAATGGCGAAGGAGATGGGGCTCGTTTTCGAGTCCGCAAGCACTGCGGATAAGAACAACCCCGCCGCCATTATGAATGAGGGGGGATAACCAATGCCCACAAAAGTAAAGAAGCAACCAGAACAGCGGATCGATGGGATGGTAGAGCGCTTTCAGTTGCCCGAATCCATGCGGCTTTCAACGATCGACGATGCAACGCGATCGGTCGAGGTTGTCGGGGCGACGGAAGATCCGGCGCTGATTTATGACCCGGAACGATATGAGGACGTGAACGAAATCCTCTTGATGTCCGGATGCGAGATCCCTGCCGACAACAGCATCCCGGTGACGATCCAGCACATAAACTCGGCGGAGGCGGTCATCGGATCCTATCGCGAAATGAAGACTGAAGGTGATGAATTGGTTGGCCGCGTCTATTTCTCGGAGGCTCCGGACTCGGATCCATACTGGATCAAGGTGAAAGAGCGGCATTTAAAACGATTCTCCGTTCTCTATTCGGCGGTTGAACGGGAATCGGTCTATATCGCGGAAAACCAGACAGCGACGGTGAACGGCAAATCCTACACCGGACCTTTACTGGTGACAAAACGATGGAAACCAAAAGCCCTCGGCTTGGTGCTTTTCGGCGCAGATAAACGCGCCCAGGCAAGAGGAGAATTTAAAGACCCCAAGGAGGAAAATGCAATGGACCCCAAATTAAGAAAATTTCTTGAAAGATGTGGCCTGCCGGTGACGGCGACCGAAGAGGAGGCGCTTGCCTTCACGGAGAGGGCCGAAATCCCCAAACCCGCCGCGGTTCCGGTTGTTCCGGCTACTCCCGCCGCCCCCGCCGCCTCGGATATGGATAAAATCCGCGCCGAGGCGACCGGCAAGGAGCGCGATCGCATCCGCGAGATCGATGCGCTCTTGACCCAGTATGACAGCCAGGACCTGGCTCGTGCCCTGATCGTGGGAAAGGACGGCAATGTCCCGACCCTCGCCGACGCGCAGCGCGCCGTCCTCGACAAACTCCAGACGAAGAGCAAGGAGACGACCCCAGCCTTCTCCGGGATCCGGATGGGTGCAGACGAGAAAGACAAATTCCGCGCCGCCGCAAACGATGCCCTGATCCTCCGCGCCGGCATGGAGGTCAAAACCCCTGCCCAAGGTGCGCAGGATCTCCGTGGCTTCACGCTGGCCGAAATGGCCCGCGAGTGTCTGCGGATGGCCGGGATCACCCGCCACGGCGAGACCAAAGAGATGGTCGGCCGGGCGCTCACCTCCAGCGATTTCCCCTATATCCTGGCCAATCTCGCCACGAAATCGATGCAGCAGGCATGGGAAGCGGTCTCCGAGACGTGGCAAACCTGGTGCGGTGTCGGGTCGGTCTCGGATTTCAAGACCTATTATGATAACGCGCTTTCCGAGCACGATGACCTCGAAGAGGTTCCCGATTCCGGCGAGATCAAAATCGGGAGTTTCACCGAGAAAATTCCCGAGACCTACAAGGCGGCTACCTATGCAAAGAAGTTCGCGATCACCCGCGTGATGATCATCAACGACGACATGGGCGCGCTTACCGCAATGCCGGCCAGGCGAGCAGAGGCGGCTGGGCGCAAGATCGCCGATGTGGCTTATGCGGTTGTCACCGCAAACGGCAACATGGGCGACGGTCATGCGATCTTCGGAACCGATCATGCCAACGATGCCGTCTCCGGCTTCATGGCCGCCCCCGGTATTGCGAACCTCGCCGAAGGCATCCGCGCAATGGGCGTCCAGAAGGACATCAAAGGGCTGCGGCGGCTGAATATCAGCCCCGTCTTTTTCCTTGCCCCGAAGGCCCTCCAGGGCGATGCGGAGGTCTTCTTTAAATCGGAGAAGTTCTCCGACAACTCGACCAAGGAGACGGATTCCACCTTTGCTTCCACCAGGTCGAACCCCTACAGCGGTTCCTATTTCACCCGCGTGTACGAGCCCCGCCTTGATGATGACGATACCGCAACCTGGTATCTGATGGGGCCGAAGGGCAGAACCGTGAAAGTTGTCTTCCTGAACGGAGTCCAGGCTCCGCTTATGGAGATGCGGCAACCGGGCTTCACGATCGAGGGGATGGAGTATGTCGTCTCAATCGACGCCGGCGCCTACGCGACGGATTACCGCGCGATGTACCGCAACCAGGGCGATTAACCGGCAGGGAATCAAGAGAAAACAGGAGGAAACATCATGGCTACAAATAAAGTGCAAGACGGCAAAATTCTTCGCCTGACCGTCGGTTCGACGGTGGCTTCCGGCGATCCGGTTGTGGTCGGGAACGCGCTCCGCGGCGTCGCCCTGACGGACTACGATTCCGCCGATGGCAAGGCGTCCGTCGATACGGAGGGTGTATTTGACCTCTCCGTCACGGCCACGGACGACGCCGGAAACAGCGCCGTCGCGGTCGGTGACCGTCTCTATACCGACGGCACGACGATTACCAAAAAGAAGTCCGGAAAGTTCTTCGGCGTCGCGCTGGAAGTGGTGACCACCGGAGCTACCACGCTGATCAACGTCCTGGTCGGCCCCGCGATCGGTCCGGACCGGGCGTCGCACCAGATCTTTGCCGCGGGGATTCATACCGTGGCCGACAGCCCGCTCGACTCGGCGGAGTTCATCGCGGTAACCGGCGCGGCGGCAACCGACGTCGTTCAGGCGACGATGCAGGTCAACGGCGGCAGCCCGACGGTTAACATCGTCTCGGCAATCGCTGCGGCTTCCCCGGCGGGGATCACTGTAACCGTGGACGGCACCTTCACCGCGGGCGACAAGATCAGCTACGCGCTCCTCCGGGCGGCGCTGTAACCTTTTTCTCGGGGACACGATGCGATCCTGCCAAAGGCGGGCTTTTCGCATCATGTCCCCGGCCCGAGGAGGCCCGGCATGTACAAAAATCACATAATGAAAGCCCTGGCAAAGACCCAGGCGAACGGGGCGCAGACGCTCGGGAATCGGGGGTTTGAATACCTGCCCCACCATCAGATTCAACTCGAGGTCTCCGCGCAGCCCTCCGCCGGCACGCTGAAGATCGAATATCTGACCCCTGGCGCGACGGAATATGTCGAAGTCACCGGCAGTCCGGTGAATCTGACGGCGCTGAACAAGGCGACGGCGTTTCGGATGGATAACGTTTTTGTTGAGTCGTTCCGCTTTACGCCGACCGGCTTCGATGCGGCTAAAACCTACAACGTCATCGTGACGTCGAACGAGTTATGAAATGAAAGAAGACCCGATCCTCATCATCCCTGCCCTGGAGGAGATCATTCTGACCCCGGCCGATCTGACCGAAGCCACGGCCACTCCGATCCGTGACGAGGAGACGCGTCTACTGCGCGATGAGCAGGGCCTTCCGATTTACGAGGGTTGACGATGGGACTCCGTGCCGTATTTGCAGCAGCGCTTCCGGGAATCTTTGATGCCGCCGGCGAGGATGCAGTCTTCACCCCAGCAACGGGTGCGGCGATCCCCTGCAAGGTCTTCATAGATTTCAACGTGATGCTTCAGCCGGCGGGCGTCGAGACGCAGGTCTGGCAGCGTGGCACTACCATCGAAGCGCTCCTCTCTGTGATCGGCTGCGAGCCAAACCGCGGCGAAACCTTCACGATGGACGGCACAGCCTACACCTACACCGTCCAGGCGATCCTCGAAAATGACGGCCTCACGGTCAAGGCGGTGGTGACATGAATATTACGCTCCAATTCAACGAACGGGATGTCGCCAACGTGAAGGCCATGTTGCGGGGGCTGAACGATATCGTTCCGAAAGTCCTCTCCCGGGCGATCAACGACACGCTTGCCGGCGTCAAAACCGACGCCTCGGCGGAGATCCGCACCATCATCACCGCCACCAAAAAAGTCGTCGATGGGGCGATGAAAATAAGCGAATCTACGACGACCAGCCTCGCGGGCGGGGTTGTAATCAGTGGAACGCCCCTTCCATTGATCGCCTACTCCGCGCGCCAGACGCTCAAAGGCGTGTCGGTACAGGTAAGAAAAGATAACGGGCGGGAAGTCATCCCCGGAACCTTCATCGCCACGGTTCGGTCGGCGAAACAGGCTGCAGGCGGCTATGAGGGGCACGAGGGCGTCTTTTGGCGAACCTGGCATGCAGGCGCCGCGAAAAAAGGCAAGAACATGGCGACAAGAGCATGGAAGAGGATGCCCGCGCAATACCGCCTGACAATCGAACAGAGATACGGCCCCCGTATCCCGGATTATATCGCAGAAAAAGGCCCGGTAATGGCCAGCGTCCTCAAAAAAGCGGACGAGCGGATGCACAAAAACATGGACAAAGAACTCAATTACGAAATGTCGAAATTATAGGGATTTGCAATGGCAAGCACCATCCGTGAACTGATCATTCTGGAAATCATCGCCCGCGCCGCGGTGATCCGCCACGTCGTTTCGCCCGCCTCCGGATACGAGACGGACATCGGCGAGACGGCCCTGCGCGCCCGGCCTAAGGTTGATCCGGAAGAGCTTCCCTGCTGCGTCGTCCGGCCCCAGCCCGAAACGGCGGAGAACCTCCACGGTCATTCTCGGCACAAAATGCCGGTCAAGGTCGAAGGACTGGCCATGTTCGGCGCGGAAGATCCCTCCGTCGTCGCGGAGCGCATCCTCGGCGATCTGATCAAGTGCTTTACGTCGCAGACCTGGGACCGCCGCCGGCTGATCGTCGGCTCGTCGCCGGTTTCCTACAGCGATCCCTACATTGATTCAATCGTTTATCAGAGCGGTGGCATGGACACGGCCCTGGAGGATGGCGCCGTCTCGGTGGGTGTCCCGGCGCTGTTTCTTGTCACCTACGATACCGCCATCGGCAACCCGTATGCACAGTGAGGACCTCATGACCGAACCGACAAAAAACCTCCTCATCACCGGCTCCCATCCGGATGTCCTGATCGACATCGCGGCTGTCCCACGCGTCTGCACCTACGATCTGTTGGCGGTCGGTCTGGATGCAGTGGACAAATACCCATGGCCGATCAAGTACGTCGCCACCTACCACCCGGCGGAGATCCCGAAAATTCGAGAACGTCGCGAACGACTGATTGGCTTAGTAGATTTTGCGATAATCAGCCACGAACAACGCGATCACGTCGAGATCTACATTGCCGACTGGTGGAAGCCCTCCGGCTCCTCCGCGCTCCTCGGCGTCCAGGCGGCGCTTGGTCTCGGCTACCAAAAGATCATCCTTTGCGGCTGTCCACTCACCGGGAAAAACCTCTCCGGCGGCGGCTACGAGACATTCCGGCAGGGCTGGGAGGCGCACGCGGGCGACCTCAAAGATAGTGTCCGGTCGATGTCCGGATGGACAGCGGATTTCCTCGGTCACCCGACGGATGAATGGCTTTTGAGCGGAGGCAAGCGATGAATTTAAAATTCCTCATCATTGCCGGCAGTGCCCCGTGTGTCAATGCCGATCTGGCCGCCATCCCGGAACACAATCGGTTCGATTTTATGCTGATCGGTTGCAACTCTCCGGCGATTTTGAACATCCGTCGGCTGGACTATCACGTCAGCCACGAGGATGACTTCGCCCCGGTCCGGGAGCGACGGCTACTGAACGGGCTGAACGTGTACTATAAAGCCATCTCAAACCAACATCATCCCACTGTGGATGTCTGCTATCCTGACATGACCGGCCCCACCTGCTACCAGTGCCGCCCGCGGCCGATGTCGAACGACCCGGCCAACCTCCACTACTATTCAGGCAGCTCCGCGATGCTGGGCCTCAAGGTCGGTCTGCGCCTCGGCTACCAAAAGATCATCCTTGCGGGCGTGCCGCTGAACGAGGATCGCTACGCCCATTTCCAGGTCGGCTGGCGCTGGATTGCCGACCTGCTAAAATGCTGCCCGGTCCGGTCCATGTCCGGCTACACACGGGAACTGCTCGGCGCATATACGGAGGAATGGCTCAATGGCTGACGTCCCCATCCATCTGATCGACTCCTCGACCGAGCCCGTCTCTATTCTGGGCGGGCCTCTCGCCCAGGGGTACGCGCAGTGCATCGCCGGAAATTATGAGATGGGCCGTCGGATCATCGCCGCGTTTCTCGCCTCGGTCTATGTGATCCGGGGGAGGGAGGTATCGACCGACCGTTATGTCCGCGAGATCTACGCGGAGCGCGGCCTCACGAAACCCGCCCGCCGGTCGGACGTCGAGTCGTCGATCCTCACGGAGGCTGCGGAGCGGCGCTTCGATGCACTCCACGCGCCGCTGGTGTCGGACATCCTGGAAAACGGTTATGACCCGACGCGCGGCCCGACGATCACGATGACCACACGGGATGGCCGGTATTTGGTCGGAGACGGAAAAAACCGGTGCTCGATCCTCGCGGCGCTCGGCTGGAAATCCGTCCCAAATGTGGAGGTGCACGCATGAAAACCCTTGACTTTGCAACCTATGAGGCCAACGCGATGCTCGACCCTCAGTGGAAGAGCTACCGCGAACGGTGGGCCTACCATGAAGCGGCGATCGGAATCGTGAATGCTTTGAACCTCTCCCGCCCGAAACGGGTGCTGGAGATCGGCGCATTCGGCGCGGGGATCGTTATCGGCAGCGACCGGATGGACCTGCCGGATGGTTCGTGGAATCTTCCAGGCGATATCAGGACGATCCTGCATGACGCCCGGGATATTCCCTGGCCGATCGCCGACAACCGCTATGACCTTTTGATTGCTCTCCGCGTCTGGCACCACCTCGCGCCGGTCCAGGAGTCCTGTTTCACCGAGGCGAAACGGATCGCCAAAAACATCATCATCGCCTGCCCGGAGCAGGAAGTTGTCGGCATCGGGATCAAGCGCGATCGGTTCATCGCCTGGAATGGCGCCCCCCCCTTGAAAGAATGCGACTTCGGCACATGGGGCAAACTCTATTGGTTTGGAGATGTCAATGCTTAAACGATTCGCCGACATGCGGGAGCGCCGCCGAAACTTCCTCCTCCAGATGGCCGAGCGGTACGACTGGCGTCAGGGTGCGGAGATCGGCGTCCTCGCGGGCTGGACCCACTGGTTTTTATTGGAGAAACGGCCCGAACTGTCGATGATCGCCGTCGACTCCTGGCTGGTCAAAAGCGGCTCCTGTGTCTATGGCGACGCGGAACGGATCGCCCAGGCCAAGGCGAGATTCAACGGCACGTCGCGGTTCTATGGCGCCCGCAGTCGGGTAATCAACGCCGATTCCGTCGAGGCCGCTTCCCAAGTGGCGGATGGATCGCTCGATTTTGTCTTCATCGACGACGACCACACCTACGAGGGCTGCCGGCGCAGTATCATCGCCTGGCAGCCCAAGCTGAAAGCTGACGGCTGGATCACCGGCCACGACTACCATGAATTTCCCGGCGTCAAGCGGGCAGTCGATGAATTGCTTTCGCCGGTCGCCTGCGCGAACGAATACACCGATGACGTATGGGCGCGCCCGAAGGTTCTGGCCCCCGACGCCGTCACGATCTGCTGCCTGAAGGCGGGCGACAAGTACGGCCCGGAATATGTCAACACGCTCTATGCGATGGTGCAGCGAAACGTCCAGATGACCGGCTTCGACTTCGTATGTTTCACCGACAACCCCGCGGGCATCCACCCCCACATCCGGACGGCTCCACTCCCCTATGACGCCCCGAAATGGTGGGGGAAGATGGGCCTCTATATGCCGACCGTTCCCGGAATCCGCACGAAGCGCCTGCTTTTTCTGGACCTCGACAACGTGATCGCCGGCCCGCTGGATAACCTGCTGAGTTACAACGGCGATTTTGCGATGGCGCGCGACTGGCCCGTCGGAAAATGGCCCGCAACCGACAGCCGGGACGGCGGTGGACAGAGTTCTGTGGTTCTCCTGAAGGTCGGCGCGATGGCGCGGATCTGGGAGCGCTACCGGGACGCCAGATGCCCCACGCCGGACGGCTACGGCGATCAGGAGTGGATCGACCGGGAGTTCCACGGCCTGCCCGACCTGCTTCCAGAGAACTTCGTCCAGAGTTACAAGTTGCACAAGCTCGCCGGGCCTGCGGCGCCTGATTGCCGCGTCGTCATGTTCCACGGCGACCCGAAGCCGGCCGCCTGCGGAGGCTGGGTAAGGGAGGCATGGAGAGAATGACAACCCCTGAACAATTCAACGAAGTATGGCAACACGGTCACTATCGCCTGGGCTCCACGGCCCTGCGGCTGCTGCCGTTCCTCCGGGTGCATATCCCCGTCGGCAGCGTCGTCAACGACTACGGCGCCGGCACCGGCCGTGCCGAAAAGGGGCTCCTGGAATTCTGCGCGCGGGTGAACATGGTCGATTTTGCCGACGCCGCGCTGGAGAAGGAGGCCCGTGCGCTGATCGGCCCACGCCTCTCCTACACGGTCGCGCCCTTGGAGGCCCTGCCGGCGGAGTTCCCCATCGCCGATTGGGGCGTCTGCATCAACGTGCTGATGACCGTGGACCCGGAAAAGTTGAATCGGATCATGGCCGAAATGCGCCGGACCTGCCGGAACCTGATCGTCGAGGTTTACGACTGGCCGGACGTCCGCCTCGGGCGGGATCTGACGACGATCAAGGGAGACGCGGAATGGTGGGCGGCCGAGATGAAGAAGTGCTGGCCGGTCGTGGAATCACACAAAAGTCCTGAGCACGCGCGCAGGTACATAACAATCGGAAGATCATAAAACAAGGAGGATACAATCATGAGCACCGCCGAAAATGCAAAGATTCAGTACGAAAGCGGCCAGGACCTGGTCGCGTTTGTCGCCCTGACGGACCAGGGCGACCACAAGGATTTCCGGAGCGCTGATCCGCTCTGGTCGAACCGTTCCGGCTACGAGCCGGACGGCCTCGCCACCGGCGGCGTCGTGGCCATCGCCGCCTCCGGATCGAACAATGTCGTCGATGTTGCCGCGCTGACCTGCTACCTGGTGGGCGTGCTGACCTCTGTCGTCGCCGGAGCCGATACGACGATCACCAGGCCCACGGGAGGATCCCCGGCCAACACTCACAATAAAAGCTCGATCACAATCACCGATGCGGGCGCGATTGCGGTAGTAAAGGGAACGGATTCCACGGCCCACTCCACCACGCGCGGCGCGGCAGGAGGTCCCCCGCTGATTCCGGTAGGCTCGATCGAGATCGCCCAGGTCTGGCTTTCGGCAGCGGCCGCTGGCGTCGTCGAGGCAACCGAAATTAAGCAGGTGATCGGTACCCACTGCGAGCGGTACGACTATCCCACATGGGAAGAGAACCGCTTCAATGTCGCCAACGGCGTCATCGGCAACGCGGGCATCACCTTCGGCTCGGCGCTGGGGCTGATCCACACCGGCGCGGTGGCCAAGAAGGTTTATGCGCAGTATTACGAGCCGTCTTTTACCGACATTTCGAAATCCGACGCCTTCGTCCCGCCCGAAACGTCGAATTCCGTCAGCTCCAAGCAGATTTACAGGACGACGATTGGTTCCTCCAGCTCGTCTTTGGGTCAGGGATCGTTCACCGCATATCTTACCGACGGCATCTCCGACGGCATCCTGGCGCTGAAGAACCTCGATCTCTTCTTCAAATTCTTTCAGAACGCCTCGAACAGCACGCCGTATCTGCTCATGCAGGGCAAGCTCGGCATTGCGCGGACCTTTCCCGCCGGCGACCAGATCTCCGCGGCCTGCACGATCTCCGCGGAAGAGGCGGCAGTGGAAGTGACGGGGTAAAAAACCGGGGTAGCTCAGGAGCGAGAGCCCGCCGATGGTGCGACGGCGACGGCGGTTGAAGTCCGCCCCCCCTAAAAAACCGAATGAGGGAACATAGATGAGTTTCGATGCCAAGAAGTTTTTGAAGACAAAGTTTACCCCCCGTATGGAAGAGGTTCCGGTACCGGATCTGGCCGCGTTCTTTCCGGACGGTGCAAAACCCGTCTGGAAAGTGCGGGGCCTTACCGGCCAGGAACTCGGCCGGGCGAACGAGGCGGCGGAGCGGAACAAAAATATCGCCGCGATTATAGAGGGGATCGCGTCCGGGGCGGCCAAAGAGCAGACCGACGCGGTCAAGGATCTCCTTGGCGTCGGCGGCCAGGCGCCGCAAGACGTCGCCAAGCGCCTGGAGCATCTCGTGATCGGCAGTGTCGATCCGAAATGTACGCCGGACGTAGCGGTTCGCCTCTGTGAGACATTTCCGGTGGAATTCTTCCAGATCACCAACCGGATCGTCCAACTCACCGGCCAGGGGCAGATGCCGGGAAAACAGCAAGCCTCTGGCGAGACGCCGAAGTCCGTTCCTGCCTCGCTCTCGGTTACGCCAGAGGCCGGTTCCTCTACGAGTTGAGGCCGGACATTTTTCCCCAGGGCTTCCTGACGTGGACCGAGATGGAGCTCTGGGAGAAATACTACAAATCTGTCAATAGGAATCGGAAATGAGACGCTATCTGATAATCGCTTTGATCTTCTTGTTCATCGCTGCATTTGCGCTGGTTGCCCTCGCGACGCCCATAGCGACGGCGACCGCGCCATCCTGGAATGAGCATTCCGATCTGATGACGATCTTGATCGGCATGCTCATCACACTGGTCTGCTTTTTCATGATTCGAACTCTGGCTAAGATCGACCGCAATCAAAGCAGGTTATTTGAAAAACTCGATGCGCTCTCTTCGCGGGTGGATACCCTGCAGGGAGAACACAACGTCATGAGGAGCCTGTGCTCCGTCAGAAAAACAAGCGCCGAAAGGCCGGATTGATGAAAACAGGCATGGTGTCGCTTAAGGAAGAGGTCCGTAAGCGTAAAAAGCAAAAGGCGCGGAAGAAAAGGAGAAAGACGAAGTGACAAAGAATAGAGAACCAAGTTTTTGCTGGATGAGGTTTTTGAAAAAGGTTCGCCTCGAGCTGGTCGTGTTTACGGTCATCATTGGGTCGACCTCTTTTCTGCTGCCGGGAGAATCCTTGATCGGGTTGCTTTCTCTCCTCGCATCAAAGGTTTTGACGCTGACGATCGGGGTGCTCCTTGCCCATCTCCTGCGTATCGTAGCTTTTTATTACCTCGATCTGAGCGACATGATTGAAAAGCATCATTCGTCGGGAGTGATTTTTCTGGCAATTTGGTACGCGGTGATCATTTACGCCGTGGCGGTAGGAGGGTGATGCTATGACGCGCTGGTGTCTGATCATTCTGTTCCTCGTTGCCATACCCGCGCACGCGCTTGATCGATGCGAGGCGCATATCAAGGACGTCCGGGTGGAGCACACGCGGTATTTCGGACTTCAGTTCCCTTTTTGGTATGGTGTCGCGCAGCTCAAGACGGAATCGGCCTGCCGCACCAGCGTCACTGCTTTTGATGCCGGTCAGGGAATAGCTCAGTTCATGCCGAAGACGGCTCAGTATATCGCGAGTCTCATGGGCGAGGCACTGAACCCCTACAACCCTCGTCAGGCGATCCGGATGCAGGCGTTCTATATGAACCGGATTCACCGGAAGGAGAATTGGACGGACCGGCTGTGGATCTCGTACCAGATTTACAACGGCGGAGCCGGGACGCTGAGGGCGGAATCACAACGCGCAAGAATAACCGATTGGGCGGGTATGCGTGCGGTTTGTCAACGGAAAAAGATCGAATTCAAATGGGGCATCCTCGATCTGTGCGAGGTCAACTACGATTATTCCCGCAAGGTGGAAAAGTATGCCGCCTCCTATCGAAGAGGCCCAGATGGAATTAGGTATTGGTGATGCTGAATAGAATACTTCTCATAGGCGCGGGGATCATCACATTGATCGCGGTTACATCGGCGGGAGTCGCCTGGTACAAATTGCAGCACACGCCGATCCTGACGAAGACCGAATACGTTGAAGTGCCGAAGATCAAGACGGTCACGAAGATCAAGACGGTCAAGGTTCCGGGGCCTACGCAGATCGTCACCGTTGAAAAAGAGGTTGTGGTCGAAAAACTGAAACTCCCGGAGTGGGTGAAGACGGATGAGGACAAACAGGTCATCGCAACCGCTGAAGTTCCTCCCTACGCCGGGAAAACAGAGGCCGTGGCGGTCATAGACACGAAGACGGGCGAAAGCCAGATCATTGCGAAGCAGGCACCCCTGCCGCTGTTTGGTTTCGAGAATAAGAAGGAGCTCGGCATCCGGGCCGGAATCAACCTGAAGGACGAAGCCGAGGGCGGAATCTACGGCCGATGGTCTTTCCTGCGGGTGGGCAATCTGCATCTTGGCGCGTATGGTGAGGCGAACAGCCGGGGAGACGCGAAGGCTATGCTTGAGATAGGGTATAGGTTCTAACATGGCAACCCTGCAAAAAACAGTTGAGATCATCTTTGGCGGAAAAAACGAGGTCTCCAAGACCATCGGCGCAATCGAGAAGGACTTCAACGTCCTTAACAGCGCGGTTACGAGTGTCACCGCGCCGCTGGCCAAGGCGGGCGATGCGGTGCTGAAGATGGACGCCGCGCTGATGGCGCTGGCGATCGGCGGCATGGCGTATGCGATTAAGCAATCCGCCGACTTCAATCAATCGTTTGCCCTCATCTCGACATCCATCACCGCAACGGGTGGCAACCTGGATAAGTACCGGACGGACGTCCTCAACTATTCGACCACCTCCGTCAAGTCCATCGCCGACATCAACGCCTCGCTATATACTGCCGCCCAGGCAGGAATAAAATATTCGGAATCTCTGGAATTTATCCGCGCCGCTGAACAACTGGCCGTCGCCAACAAGGCCAATCTCAACACCACGGTTGATCTTTTGACCGGGACGATGAACGCCTATGGTTTTACGGTGCAAGACGTCGGCAAACTCAACGATGTGTTTTTCCAGTCCACCCTGATCGGCAAGCAGACCATTGACGAACTGGGCACGAGTATGGGGCAGGTCGTTGGCATCGCAGCCAACGCGGGGGTTAGTTTCGAAGAATTGAATGCGGCGATTGCCACCCTGACAGCCAAAGGCATGAACACGGAAACCGCCATCACTGCCGTCAAAAACGTGATAACCACCCTCGTTTCCCCGTCCAAAGAAGCAGCCGGCGCCGCGCAGGCTCTTGGCCTCAACTTCAGCCTGGCGGAACTTACGTCAAAGGGTTTTTCCGGGATGCTCACGGAGATCATGGCGAAAACGGGCGGCAGCAAGGAGAAAATGGTCGAGCTGTTTAGCGAGATTCGTGCGATGAACGGCGTCCTTTCTCTTACCGGCGATGGGATGAAGTTTTTCAACAAGGCGCTGGACGAAACTAAAAATTCTGCCGGCAATGCCGAAGCGGCGTATCAGAAGATGGTCGTGACGTTCTCAAACCAGATGCAGATGGTTAAAAACGTCGCCGAAGTCACGATGATCGATATCGGAACGAAACTGGAGCCAATGGCCGCGAAGTTGGCCGGATCGTTCGGCGACCTCTTCAAGGGGATCAAAATCGGCGTGGACTCCGGCGCGTTTGATCCGCTCTTCGCCTATCTCGAGCAGGTGGCCGGATCCCTTTCGACATGGTTCAGCGGGATCGCTGCGGCGATGCCGGAGGCATTTTCTAAATTGGATTTCGCGAAACTGATCGAAGCCTTCAACGAGCTTGGCCGCGCGATCAGCGGCTATCTCGGTGGGCTGGACCTCACCAAGGCCGACGACCTGGCCGGTGCAATGCAGACCATTATCGATATCATAACCGGGATCGTCAACATCACGGCCGGCATGGCCGACGCCTTCCGTCCGTTTGCGTCGGTGATTGTCGATTTTTTCAAATCCCTCGCAGATGGCGGACCGGAGACGCAGGAGACGACCGGGAAAATCCTCGCGTTTTCGATGGCCATCCAAGACGCCGGACTTGCCGTTGTCGCTGCTATCCTTGCGATCGATGAATTTAAGGTCTCCGTGTCGGGTTTGTTCAACACGCTGGCCGGCGGGGTGCAGGTATTGTGGAACGGCTTCGAGATTCTGCTTACCGCGATCAAGGGGATGGTTATCGTCATCGGCGGGCTCTTTGTGGGATTGCTCGACAAACTGACGTTTGGGTTGCTGCCGGGTCTCGATAGTATGAAGGCGAAGCTTACGGAGTGGGGTTCTACGATCGGCCCCTCCTTCGAAAAGAACGGCGCTGAAGCGGCAGCGGGACTTTCCAGGTTGACCTCGGGCCTCGCCCAGCTAGGCGCGGAATCCGGAACCACTAAGGAAAAAACGAAGAAATTACATGCTGAATTATCTGGCATACCCGAATCGGTAACCACGGCGATTAAACTGATAGGCGCCGAAGCAGTAGCCTCGTCGGCAAAAGATGTGAAGACGGACATCGCAAAAGAAATCCCCGAGAAGTGGCAGACCATGGTTGAAGTGCTGGCTGACGGCACCTCCATCTCCGCCGCCGACGGCATGATCAAGAAGACCTTTCCGGACGGGACCACCTACTACACGAATCTCGGCGTTACCACTGATGACGCCAGCATCGCCGCCGCCAAAAAGAAAATAGATGCAGCGGCGCCCAACAAGAAAGAGATCGAAGCCACACTAAAATATGACGAGGCCCGCATTAAGGCGCAGTCAGAGATCATCGGCAAATCGCTTGAATGGAAGGCCAAGGTGGATATTGCCCAGGCCGAGGCGGCGGCTGAAGGAATCAAGGCGGCATTTAGTTCCGTCAGTACGGGGATCACGTCCACGGGCGATCTGATCGGTTCTTTATTCAGCACAATGAAGTCGGGTAGCGCCGATGCGTGGGAAATCGAAGAGCAGGTGCGAAAAGAAAATGAAAGGCGGGGGCAGGAGTTTGCGCTGCAGGCGCGATTAACCAACGCGCAGATCGAAAACATAGAAGCCAGAACCAAGGCGATGGAAAAGGGCGATGCCATGATCAAGATATCCGCCGACGGCCTGAAGCCGCAGCTTGAGGCGTTCATGTGGGCGGTGCTGGAGGCGGTCCAGATCAGGGCGAACGAAAGTGGCTCTGAATTTCTATTGGGGATGAAGAGCGTATGAACGACATGATCGGCATATCGGTTGCGACCGCAGACACCGCGGGGGCTCTGGTTGTGAGAATGACGCAGGCTTCGAAGCTGCAAAGCGGACTGCGCCGGGTATCGCGCACGAAGACGCTGGACGGCGGTTGCGCCATATACGACGGCGGATTCTCCCACTCCGATCGCACCTGGAGTGTCGAGGCGCGGGTAAGTGACACGATTTGGGATGCGCTCTGGGCAATATTAACCACATATTCGATTGCCTATTTTGCGACCGGAGAAGGGTTTTTTTCCGGCTGCCTGGAATCGGCGGTCAGAGACGAAGACAGGGCGATCCTGTCCATCTTAATTAAGGAGAAATTGACATGAACGAATTAAAGGGAATGGGAAACAGCCGGATGGCGGCGCGCTTCGCGGGGACGGTGGAGGCTCAAAGACCGGTTAGGCCCCGCTTTCTGGTCAAATCACGCTGGGACATCGAATGCCTGGACAGGGAGGGTAACCTGAAGTTTACCGACTCGGTGGACAATGTTTGCACTATCGAAGGGTTGAACAAACTCCTCGATGTCATGTTCCACGGAGTCACGCAAATCACTGACTGGTATCTTGTCATTTTCGAGAATGATTATACCCCGGTGGAAGCTGGCAGCTATGCAGTCCCAGGATACACGGAAAGCGTCGCCTATGACGAATTGACGCGACCCGTGTTCACTGAAACGGCGGCCTCGGCAAAGTCCATGTCGAACAGCGCCTCCAAGGCAACATATACCATGAACGCAAGCAAGACGCTGTACGGGTCGGCGCTCGTAGGCGGAGGAACCGCCGCCGCGACCAAGGGCGATACAGCCGGCGGCGGCGTGCTTTACGCGGCGGCGAAATATACCTCGGCGAAGCCGGTTGACGCCGGAGACACCTTCAAGGTTACCTGCACGCTCACAGCAAGCGACGTGGTATAATAAAGAGGCAAGCCCATGTCCTACACGAATGCAGTCTTTTACATGGATTATATCAACGGCGCTGACGGAGTTCGCGGGACTTTATCGGGAGTCGTCTTTTCCAACCCGTCCGCCGACATCGTTCTCGGCACAAAGGTCGCGCACGGTCTGGTCACAGGAGCGGTCGGCACGGTATCCGGCTGCACCCAGGCTTACGCCAATTCGTCCTGGAAGATCACCAGGGTTGATGATGATACGTTCACGCTGGCCGGCGCTTCCTGGGCGTCGTTCAACGGCGCTGATGTTACAGGCGACATGGTTCCCTTTGGCGGCGCTTCCTGGGCCGATGCGTGGAAAACGCTGACCTCTGGAGCGACGGCGGCGCGGATTGCCCCGGGAGATACAATCCGGCTGGCTAAAAGTCCCGCACCGACATCGATGGGACAGAACGCCCAGTGGACCAGACAGACCTATAGGGGGAAACCTCTACCGTCTGCAGTATCGATCACATCCTCAACAAACGCGACTCCGATTGTCATAACCAGGGCGGCGCACGGCCTTGTCAATGGAGATGTAGTCAAAATCATAGACCATACCGTCAACACCAACGCCAACGGCATTTGGGTAACAGCAAATGTTACAACGGATACCTTCGAACTGGAAGGGTCTGCCGGGAATGGGGCGGGAGGGGCGACAGGATCGTATCAGAGGGTGACACCGGCCTGCGTCGTCCTCACCAGCCCCGTCACACAAAAGATCGCTGATTGCGAGGCGAACTGGACTCCAGGGGTGAATGTCGCTTCATCCAATGTAAACACCATCTATTATACCGAATATCTAAGGTCGATTGCAGTCATTACGGCTGCAGGGCACGCTGCTGCTGGCATAGTCGCACAATACGGCCTCCCTGCGTCACTGGATTTGTCAGGGTATCAGCAGATTTCCTTCATGTTCAGAAACCAGACATCGGCGCTTGCGGCTGCGGGAGATATGAAACTCAAACTCTACTCCGACGCGGCCTGTACGACGGAGGTCGAGAGTTTTGACATACCCGCGCAACCAGCAACAACAATGTGGTTCCCGGTAGTTGTCGACAAGGGCTCGGCGCTGTCGGCGACGGTGCAGGGGGTAGCGTTATATGCCAATATAGCCATGCCCTCCAAGACATTTTACATAGATAATATAGTGGCGTGCAAAGCGTCGGCATTGCCGGATTCCCTCACGCATAACTCGCTGATATCGAAGAACACCACTGAAAAGGAGGCCATGGATGATGCGGGATTGGATTATGCCAGTGAAGGATGGTATTCGATAGGAAGCATCGATGGCAGGATCATCGTTCTGGACACAAATACCAAACCTCCACTCGATGTAAATTCTCAGGGATGCTATTTCGGGGTCTCCGAAACCGTCGCGTTGTATAAACGAGAGACGATCCGCACGGATATGGCGGTTGCCTCTACAACCGAGGTGCAAAAAATCCAGGAAGGCGGAGCAGCAGGAAACCTGATTGCGATCCAGGGAGGGTATAACACGGCAACCAATATCTGCGATGGGGTGACTTTCCTGGATGGTCGCAACAAGCGCGGTTATGGTCTGGCAACTGCCGTGAACTA
>CAZKHU010000040.1:0-24041 GCA_964552725.1 uncultured Syntrophus sp. | reverse complement strand
TCGACCCACGGATTAGAAGTCCGTTGCTCTATCCAGCTGAGCTACAGGCGCATTTCTTTTCCAAGCCTGCGTTCAGTATCTCTTCACAGAACATGGGCTTCTAAACTCTTTGCCTTTTTTTGTCAAGCTCAAAATAAAATTTTATCGAATAAAGATATTGACTGCCATCCGCATAAGCGGCTATTATGCAGGCAGAACTGAAGCGCTTGCTATCGATCCCCGTCAATGGGGATATTGGATAAATAACGGGAGGGGAAAGTGGTTCGCACGGTAATCGCAGGAAACTGGAAGATGAACAAAACCATCGGCGAAGCGGTAGCTTTTGCCTCCGATTTACGCAATGCGCTCGCGGACAAGCCGGAGTTGCCCGAAATAATCATCGCCCCGCCCTTTACCGCCCTTCACGCCGTTTCTGCCGTAATCAACGGAACAGCTATATCCCTGGCAGCCCAAAATATCCACGAGGCGGACAAAGGCGCTTTCACCGGCGAGATTTCCGGCGGGATGCTTCGGGAAGCCGGCTGCAGCTTCGCGATCATCGGCCACTCGGAAAGGAGAATCCTCTTCGGCGAGAAAAATGAACGCCTCAACAGGAAACTCGTTGCCGCCCTCGGAGCCGGATTGAACCCGGTCTTCTGCATAGGCGAAACCCTCCGGGAGCGTGAAGAAAACCGGATGGAAGAAGTTATCGGACAGCAGTTGAAAGAAGGGTTGAATAATCTTGACGACGGTGATATAAGCCGCATCCTTATCGCCTATGAACCGGTCTGGGCGATCGGAACCGGCAGGACGGCAACCCCGTTGCAGGCTCAGGAAATGCACCGGTTTATCAGAAACTGGATAGCCGCAAGATACGGAAAAGAACTTTCGGAAGAGACCGTCATCCTGTACGGGGGCAGCGTCACACCCCAGAATATCGCGCTGCTTGTCTCCCAGCCGGACATTAACGGCGCGCTCGTTGGCGGGGCAAGTCTGGATGTGGAATCTTTCGTTCGAATTATTGAATTTAAATCAAATCAAGGGGTATAAAAAGTGCAGATACTGATCACCATTTTACACATCATCATTTGCCTGATCCTGATTCTTGTCGTTCTTCTCCAGGCAGGAAAAGGCGCCAGCATGGGAGCGGTTTTCGGAGGTTCGAGCCAGACAGTCTTCGGAAGCAGCGGCCCGGGGGGATTCCTCAGCCGGATGACGACAGTCGTTGCGGTTGTTTTTATGCTGACCTCGTTCAGCCTCTCCTACATGGTCTCGCACAAGGGATCTTCGCTTATGGAAGGCGCAGCAAAGCCGGCTGCTCAGCAAACCGTTCCTGCTCCCAAGACGGCGGCCCAGTTTCCGGCAGCCGCTCCGGCTCCGGGACAGCCAGCCGCCCCGCAGAGCTCGAAATAGCTGAAACAACACAGAGAAACTTTCCCGTTTGTGCGAATATGCGCCGCAGAATTTATCGGGAAAAGCCTCGCCGGGCAGCTCTTTTTATATTGACAAACTTTTTTGAAACAGGTAATGACACGCTCCGTCGCGATGCGTCTGACAGCAGCCCTTTTATGATGCATCACGTTTCAATGCCGAAGTGGTGGAATCTGGTAGACACGCTATCTTGAGGGGGTAGTGGACACAATCCGTCCGGGTTCAAGTCCCGGCTTCGGCACCATGAAATTTTCAATGGACAAAGGGTGGTGGGGATGCGATCCCGACCACCCTTTGTTTATCAATGAATCCCTTTCCCGCTGACCTGTCAATAATGATTTATCCTGGACAACTGCTTAATAATTTATGTAATCCCTGTGAGACTCCTCACACTTTGCCCGTTTTTCTCCTTGACAGACTCATCCTATACGCGAATAGTGACAATCAGAATTATTATAGATGTGCCGGTTTTTTATTTTACAACGTCCAGACGAAAATTAGGATAAACACAGGAGGTTCCCATGAAATTGCATAGAATGATAATTGTGGTTTTCGCGATGCTGATTGCAGCCTCAGCAACAGCCGTTGCCGGCGATTTTGACTGGATCAGGGATTTCAATATTCAGGCACAGGCAGATCCGTCCGGACTCAGGGTAAGGCTTGCCACCCGCTTCCAGATCGGCGATGCCCAGATCAGCGCGGTGCTGGGCAATGTGTCGGATCCGGCAGACGCGTACATGGTGTTCAGGCTGGGAGAGCTGTCCCATAATCCGCCGGACAGGGTCCTTGATGTGTACAGGGCAAACAAACAAAAAGGCTGGGGCGTCATAGCCAAGCAACTGGGAATCAAGCCAGGCTCCGCTGAATTTCACGCCCTGAAGCGGGGTCATGATCTCGACCGTGGTCCAGACAAGGGGAAAAAAGGCTCGCAGGGCAAAAATAAAGGTAAAGACCGGGATAAGGGAAAGGGTAAAAACAAATGATCGCGAAAGTGATCCAGGGGAGGACAATATGAAGAAGCTTTTTACCAAACAAAAAATCAGAGAATTCTTCACCCGGGCCGGCTGTTTGTCCGGGTGATCGAAATATTCTCTTGACTTCTCCACTCATTTCAGTTCAGAGTCGACCTGCTGAAAGTCGCATTGCTATAGCTGCACTATCGAAAGACAAATACACGGCAAATTGAACCCCGATATTTTAATCCGCAGGGATAAAGGAGCGTATGAAAAGTATGGCCGAAGACAGCCTTGATTCCAAAGTATATAGGAGGCTGCAGCAAAAACTGGATAAATTGCCGATTGCCTTCCCCGCTACTGAATCCGGCGTCGAAATTAGAATATTGAAGCATCTTTTCACTCTCGAACAGGCACAAATCGCCTTAGCGATGAGCTTTATCCCCGAACCGGCGACTGTTATTCAAAAACGCCTGAAGAAAAAATACCCCGTTCTTGCCGATCTGGAAAAAATTTTAGACCAGATGTCCGATCAAGGCAGCATTGCCCGAAGCATCACAAAGGACGGGCTTAAAATATTCAGCGTCATTATGCTGGCCATCGGCATGTTTGAATTTCAGGTGGCGCATCTCACTAAAGACTTCTATGAGGATTTCAGGCAATATCTCGATGAAAAATTTCGCGACGCCCTCCTGAATCCAAAATTTACACAACTCCGCCCTGTGCCGACCAAAGGCTCCATTACCCCCGATCTCAATATCATGCCTTACGATGACATCCGGGAAGTTCTTACCCGGCACAACGGTCCTTTCCTGGCAGTTGATTGCATCTGCAAAGAGGGCCAGGACTTGCTGGGTCATCCCTGTAAAGTAACCAAAGAACGGGAAATCTGCCTGCTCTTTGGCAGTGCTGCCCGCAATTATAAGGATCATGGATGGGGGAGGGAAATTACCCGGGAGGATGTCTTTAAAATCCTGGATAAGGCCGAAAAAGACGGTCTGGTGGTGCAGCCTTCCAATTCCCAATATCCGTTTTGTGTTTGTCTGTGCTGCGGCTGCTGCTGCGAAGTGCTGTCGAATGCAAAGCCCCTGGACAATCCTGCCCAGTATTTCTATTCCAACTATCATGCAGTTACAAATGATGATCTCTGCATAGGGTGCGGTTTATGCATCGACCGCTGTCAGATGGAGGCAATTGCCCTGGAAGATGGCAAAAGCCAGGTTGATTCGGGGAAATGCATCGGCTGCGGACTGTGTACAACCGTTTGCGACACGAATGCCATTTACCTGCAGAAAAAGGAGCAAATAACCGTTCCCGCAAAAGACACTGCGCAATTTTATCTCAATCTTATGCGGGCCCGGGCGGGAAATGCCAAAATGATCCTGATGATGACCCGCCGCGCCCTGGGAATGGCCATTCCCTGAAATCAGCCGGACTGCCTCCCTTAACTCCATCATCTAATGCCCGAAGCGGAATTTTCCGCTTGTCTTTTGGAAGTCATGGATGATCACGCTGTGCAGACAAATCGTCAAGGATTGCACTCCGGCAGGAAAGACAAAGTCGACGCCGTTTTTCTGCCCGAGGATTTAAAGATCTGCGAAGCGCTGCTCGGCGCGGCTGGAAAACGCAGCGCTAAAGAAAACAGCCTGCCGGAGCTTGCCGTATCGCTGGGCAGGCATTTTATCGGCGCCCCCTACCAATCGCAAACGCTTGAATCCGCAGGCGCCGAGACCCTTGTTGCCAATCTGCGCGCCTTTGACTGCATGACCTTTGTAGAAAGCGTCATCGCGCTGGCACTCTCGCTCAAGTCCGGAAAGACCAAATTTGCCGATTATCTGCTGACCCTGAAGAAATTGCGCTACCGGAACGGCCGGATAGACGGCTACCCGTCACGTCTTCACTATTTCACTGACTGGCTCTGGGAAAGCGGTCGCAAGGGACTTGTCTCCGACATAACATCCCGGCTCGGAGGAATCCCCGTCAGGAAGAATCTCGTTGAACTTACCCGCCACAGAAATGACCATCCGCCCCTTCAGGACGAAACCGCTTTTCGAAAGATGAGAGAAGCGGAGAAGGCCTGCTCCCTGCGCACCTTCCATTTCATACCAAAGGATCGCTGGCTGCGTGCGGAAAAAAAGATTGAAGATGGAGACGTTATCGCCATAACCTCAAACCGGGAGGAAATAGACGTGCTCCATGTAGGATTTGCCGTTCTGGTCAATAAAAAGGCGCGACTTCTCCATGCATCGAGCAAAGCCGGCACGGTAGTTTTATCGGCCGTTACGCTTAATTCCTACCTTCGGGAAAAACGCTCCCGCACAGGGGTAATCGTCGGCCGCCCGCACCATTTGCCATCCCGGCAGGAAATAATCCGCGGCGGAGAATGATCCCAATATTCTCCCTGGCGTAGACGCTGCGGGGGGAAGCCTTTCATAACCCGGCAAGAACCTCTCCGACCATCGCATCGTCGAATGCAACTTCCCGGTAAATATCGGCCACCATTGCGGCGGTCAAGGCGCTGAAATCCCCTTCCCGGGGCGCAATGATCACCCCGCCCATATCGGCGGCCCCGGGGCTGAGAACAAGCTTGTCCCTTCCTTCACGAAAAAATGCGTCCGGACGATGCTTCAACCTGGGGAAAAGAAGCAGCCGCCACCCTTCTTCAATACGAAAGCAGAAAATGTTCAGCGGCGGCTCCCCTTCAACAAAAGTCAGACGGCCGGCAAGTATCGTTAAAATTCTTTCGAAAGCGCGGATAACGGCCGAATCGTCGCCCCCGCTGATCACCAGAACACCCCGGGCCAGTCCCTCTGTTCTGAATATCTCCACCCCGTCCATGACCCTTGCGCCGGTCCGTTGTGCCGGCGCTGCAAGCGCCTCCTCTTCAATCGGCATAAACCCGCAGGGAGCCGCCTGAAAGTGCAGATGATCAGGGGCCGAGGCGCCCGCCCGGGGGCCATTGTAAAAAACGGTCGTCCCGGGACCAAAATCATCGGCAAGAAGCAGCAGCGATTCAATGTTTTCCAGCAGCGACTGCGGCGTATGCCGGATAGCGGCAATCGTCAGATGCCCCGGGAAGATCGGCGCCGGATTGCAGAGTATATGGTAATTATCCCGGTACAGAATTGCCTCCTGCTCAGCGGGAAGATTTTCCGGGCAAAGGAAGCAGGGACGTCTCTTTATCGATTCCGGATCGAGTTTTGCTCCGCTGCTGACAATCCGCCGCGGATTGCACTGGATCTGCACCCGCCATTTTCCGCCGTCTATCTCCCTTGTCAGTGACTTTTCGAGGGCTGCATAACCATCCAGAAGAGCCGGCCAGTTTTTTTTCTGCTTCTTGAGCAGCTCAGCCGCCGGATCGACAAGCGATCCTGGCCCTTTCCCTCCTGTAAAGACGGAAAAATACTCTCTTTTTGAAAAACCGGCGGTTTTATCGCCTGCCATCGGAAGCGGATTCCTTTCTGTTCATGGTTCGGCGCGCTTCGATCTCCATTGTCCGGAGCCGGTCCTTGTAGGCATTGTAACGATTCGCCTGCTCCACCGTCAAAACCGCGTCGGTGTTTCCTTCCCAGCGGCGGCACAGGTAGAGGCTTTCGTAAATCCTCCCCACACGGTATTCCCGGGAAAGACGCAGCGCAACCGCATAGTCTTCTCCATATCCGACGTTGGGAAATCCGGTCTGACGCAGCAGATTCGTGTCAAAGGCCCTCGGCGCCCCCATCCCGTTGACACGCAGGAGGTTGTTGCGGCCGTTTTCCTCGCTCCACTCGCGGTGAGCAATCAACCCCGGCGGAATCTCCCGCAGGCCGGCATCGACAATCGTGTAGGAACCGACGGCAAGCGCGCAGTTCCCCGTTCGCAGCAGATCGACAAGCCGCTGGAGTGTATCTTCTCCCTCGTAGAGGTCATCCGAATCAAGCTGAACGGCATAACGGCCGCACAAAGCGGAGAAGACTGCCTCGTTCCAGCAGCCGCCGATCGAGAGATCGAACCGCCGGGGAATGACAAGCTTCAACTGCGGGGCGCATCCGGCAAGCCCGGAGAGCATCTCCGTCGTCCCATCCGTTGAATGGTTGTCGACAACGATCACATTGAACGGAAAATCCGTCTTCTGGGCAAGGGCGCTTTTGACTGCGTCGGGGACGGTCCTCGCCCGGTTGCGTACCGGAATTACCACGCTTGCCTCGACGGGAAAGGGTTGCGCGGAGACGGGAATATCTCTGCATGCCGGTTTCCGCCAGGCCCCTGTCCGCTTGAGATGCGCCGTCGCCATATCCTCGCACTCCCGCTGAAAATCACGGTTTTGGGGATCAACATAGGAAAATCCATCCCTTCCCGATTTTCCCGCCTGTTTCCTGCCGGCTTTTGCAACCAGAGAAAGGCGTTCCGGAAGATGAAACAATTCACGCCGTACAGATATCTTCAGACGGAGGTCATACCAGCCGGTCCAGCGGCAAGAAGGGATTGCGCCATATTTTTTGAGGGCGTGGCGCGCCGCAGCCGTTTCCATCAGGATTAACGGCCCAAAATCGAAATCGTCGCGGATGCTGCCCTCCTGATAATCGATAACCGGATGGTCGCTGATGACGCCATTTTCCAATTCGGCGTAATCTGCATAGACGAGACCGGCGCCGGTCTCCAGCGCAGCAGACAAAAGACGCTCCGGGGCCCGCCAATCCGGCCGCACATCGCCGGGGGCAACATAAAGGAAATAGCCGGTGGCCACGCGTTCAACAATGCCGTTCCATGCCTGTCCGGAATAAACATCCGCGGCCTGAATCGCTTCCCAGCGCTCAAGGGAGGGGGCCTGCCCCCCGGCATCGAGCAGCAAAATTCTGCCGACAGCATGATTTTCCGCGATTTCACTGAGAATCCCGTCCTGCAGCCCTTTTCCTGGGGAAACAACAAGGGTTATCATGTCCTTCATGATGGTTTTTCCGTTCTTCGCGGCAGGAGAAAACGGGAAAACGGCGATCTCTCCCGCTGCGAGAAACCGCCGTTGATGAATTCATGAAATTGGCCGATACGCAACGCCTTATTCTTTCGGACGAAATCTCTCCGGAAGAGCCGCCTTCGGCGCCCAATCCGCGGGGACCAACTGTCCGGGCTGCTCCCCGAGCTTTTCGGCAAGTTTCTTCAGACCGGGGCGGGCAAATTCCATATGCCCGTCCTTCTCCGTTCTTCCGTTATAAATCGCCTCGGAACGGAGACGCCGGCCGATGGTCTTCTCCATCTGCCGACCAAGCCACAGAACACGATCAACGTTATAGCCGTGCTCAATCCCCATTTCATCGATCATGACAAGCAGATCCTCCATGGTGATGAGGCCGACATAGCGTGGATCCTTGTAATAGTATTCACCCGTACCCTTTACCGGGCAATCGTTGAGGAAATTCGCCGGCTGGCCGCCCAGGCCGCCAAGCGTAGCCTCGAAACGGCAGATTCCCGCCTGCAGGGCGGCCAGAACGGACGCGGGCGCAATCCTCTTCGTCTCGTGGAAATGGGCCAGATGCACCTCGGGGTTGGGAATCGCGTCCAGAATCATCGAATAATACCTGTAAACATCGGCCGGGGAAGCGGAACCGTCATGGTCCGCATGCTCTATGTCATAGGCGCCCAGTTCCAGAAAACGTTTGGTAAATTCCACGGCGTCCGCCATATTGGTTGCCCCGGTAATGGGGCTCCCCCAAATCGTGCTTACCGTTCCGTTCATCCTGATCCCGACATCGGCAGCCTTCTTGATGCAACGCTCCACCTCTTTCCAGTACTGGGAAAGTGTCGTGCCGGAATTGGCGAAGTGGTGCTCCGGATCGGTCGAAACCATCATCAGTATCCGGTCGGGGCCAATCCCCTGCTTTTTCAGTTCAATCGCCCGATCCACTGCCTTTTCCCTTATGGTAACGGCCGTAAAGGTAATGGCCTCCGGATCGATGCCCCGGCGTTCGCAGTTTTTCCTGAAACGCTCCCCGCGGAAATGCTTCAGCACAGCCTCAGCATCCTTGAACTGGGGAATTCCTTCCGGATTGCCGAGGTTGGTGACCTCCAATTCCCTGCATCCCGCCATGATCATCTCTTCGGCGTAGAAAATCTTTGCCTCCGTTGAGATGGTCTTTTCCTCATGCTGAAACCCGTCCCTTATGGTAATGTCGCCAATGGTCACTTTCTTGGGCATCCGGGGAAAGATCTTCCAGTAATCATACTCCGTCATAAACAAGTTCTCCCTTTTTTCGATTTTGTTTGTGTGGGCCGATGTAAAACTCACTTCCCCTGAACGCAAGGACAAGAGACATTTTCCGCGTGTGTAATCTAAATTTACGTAACTTTTTTGTCAAGGAAAAAGACTGTAAATTTGGTAACGGAAATATTTGACGGTGCACCTCCCATTGTGTTACACCTTTGACCCATGAGGGAATAGCATCAATGAATAAGACAACGGCTGAAATATGAACAGCTCTGGTTTCCCCCTTACTGAAACGCCCCCCGCTTTGTTGCTGAAATTGGAAAGAAGATCACAGGGCATGTGGAATGGCAGGGCTGGGGAAGGGCAAAGATAACGGAAAAATAAAAGGGAGGATTTCATGGACAATCTCAGACCGCACCGTTCTTTCGTTAGTTACATCGATCGCAGCCGGGAGTACTACGCCGCGCAGGGCTACACCAGACCGTACGCCTGGGCCCACCACGACGCTGTCCCTTTCACTCCGCTGTCAAAACCGCTCTCCATGTGCCGTGTGGGATTGGTGACGACAGCAGGCAGAACGCCGGCGGAGGGGCTGATCGGGGCCGGCGGGCTAATGCGGGGGCCCTATGCGGAGCCGTCAAACCCGCCGCCCCAAAGCATGTTCACGAACGATCTGTTTTGGGACAAGAATGCGACCCATACCAATGACATCGACAGCTTTCTGCCGATAAACCGCCTTGCTGAACAGGCCGGCGCAGGCCTTATCGGGTCGGCTTCGCCCCGCTTCTACGGAGTGCCCACCGATTACAGTCAAAGTCGAACGTCGCAGAACGTTGCCCCGCAGCTTCTCGAGTGGTGTCGCGAGGATGACGTTGACGCCGTGATCCTTTTGGCGCTTTGACCGGTTTGCCACCAGACCGTGAGTCTGGTCGCGAGATACCTGGAGGCAAACGGCCTCTCCACGGTGGTCATGGGCTGCGCGCGGGACATCGTTGAAGAGTGCGGCGTCGCCCGCTTCGTGTTCACCGATTTTCCACTGGGAAACCCCTGCGGAAAACCCTGGGACAGGCAGATGCAAAGTTCGATCGTCGGAATCGCAATGAATCTGCTGGAGCGCGCCTGGATGCCGCGCACCACTGTTCAGACGCCGTTTCACTGGGAAAACGAAACATGGCGGGACGCCTTCATGCGGGTGGACGACAGCAACCGCGAGACGCTTGCCAAAGCAGGAGAGGAGCGTCGCCGCCGTCAGGCCGAAATCAAGACAGTACGGTGACTGAGGAACAGGCGGCGACCGGATATTTCAAAAAACGAGAATTATAAGCGCCAAACCTCTTTTTGTAAGCGCCGGGCTGCGCTTAATGTTCATAAATCATATTTCCTGCAATTTCTTGAGCGCATGAAGCTTGGGTTTAACTATATAAGAGGCAATTGCAAAACCATTTGTCATTCCCGAATGTCTCTATCGGGAATATGGTTTTTCAAGCCGTTAGAACCAGATTCCCGCTCAGAATCGTTGCGGGAATGACAAGAACGGGGAGTTTTGCAATTACCTCTATAAGTAATTATATATTATATTTACATCGATTCTTACGTTTTTTTCTGGTAGTCTCGATAGTCCTCGCCGCTGCGGTTTTAAGCCCGAAAACAATATCCAATCCGGCCGCTTCACCGGAGGACAAGGCCAACGAGGATCTGAGCCGGTACGAATATCCCAGTATCAAGGAAATAAGCTGGCAGGGGCATTTTGTTCGGCCTCAGGACAATCTGGAGCGGCTTTTCGGTAAAGAGTGGCTCGTTGCCGCCCGCTTCAACCGGATAGACCGCCGCCACGTTTACCCCGGCATGACGATCAAGGTTCCGACAGATATAAAAGATATTATCTCTTATACCCCGATGCCCGCCCAGTATGAAAAGGCGAAAAAGCACTCAAAATACATCCTGTTGAACATAACGGAGCAGTGGATCGGGGCTTACGAATACGGCAAACTCGTCTTTTCGATGCCGGCGGCAACCGGAATGGAAGGGCACCTTACCCCGGTTGGAATGTTCAGCATTAATGCCTATCACCGCAATCACACATCTTCGCTTTACAAAACCGACAAGGGAACCCAGCAATACCCGATGGACTACGCTCTGCTTTTTCATATCGACAAGGAACATGTATCGTACTGGCTTCACGCTCGTGATTTGCCGGGGCGGCCGGCCTCTCACGGCTGCGTTGGCCTTTCCGACGAAAACATGCAGTTGCGCACCTATGGCGTCCCTGAGAATCCAATTGTCAATGATGCAAAAAAGCTTTACGCCTGGACAATCGGCGAGGAACTTTTCAACGCTGACAACGGCTCCCCCCAGCGGCTTGCCGACGAGGTGCCCCTGGAGATTTTCGGGGATCTGCCGAAAAAATTTGCCAAATCCCGGCAATAAACCCGGGCTTTCGGTTTTCTTATCTTCAGCCGCCCGCTGAAAACAAAAAATGATTGGCAATGCAGAAAGAAATCTTATAAAGATGCCCATCGCTTAAAGGAGGCAGACAAAAGAAAATGGATAATGAACAACAATTTAAAGGCTCGTCAAAATACGTACTTGACGACGAACTTGCCAAAATCGTCAATGTTTCTATGGCTCTGGAGATGCCGCTTTTGCTGAAAGGCGAACCAGGCACCGGAAAAACAATGCTCGCCCATGCGATAGCCGAAAACCTGGGCATGCCGCTGATCGTCCTGAACGTCAAATCAAGCATGAAGCTCTTGGACGCGCTTTACCTTTATGACACGCTGACCCGGCTCAACGACAGCCGTTTTGGAGATTCCAAGCGGGACGTAAGCGATATCGGGGAATATATCAGGATGGGCAAGATCGGTCAGGCGTTTGTTGCCGAAAACAGAACAGTGCTCCTGATCGACGAAATTGACAAGGCCGACACTGATTTCCAGGATGACATGCTCGACGTCCTCGATCAAATGCAGTTTGACATCATGGAAATAGACAAGACAATCACCGCCCGTACCCGCCCGGTAATCATCATCACTTCCAACGCCAAAAAGGACCTTTCCGATCCCTTCCTCGGGCGCTGCAACTTCCACCATATCGCCTTCCCCGATCCGGATATGATGCGGATGATACTGGATGTGCATTTCCCTTCTCTCTCCGAAGACCTGGCAAGGGCCGCCCTTACTACCTTCTACCGCCTCAGGGAGCTGCGGGGCATAGAGAAGAAACCGGCAACGCGGGAGCTTATAAACTGGGTGCGCGCCCTCAGGCTGGATGCCGATTTCAATATCGAGGCCCTCGAAAAAGGAAAGGATCTTCCGTTCCTCGGCATTCTCTTCAAAAAGAGCATGGATTTGAATATTGCCCTCCAGCAGACAGGAAGAACAAAAAAGTAACGACCGGCTTGAACGCGCGGATAATAACTTACAGGGGAAAATAGTTGTTTATCAATTTTTTCTATATGCTCAAGGAAAAGGGGGCGCCGGTCTCCCCCACCTCCTTTCTGCGCCTGCACAAGGCGCTCTCCCTCGGCCTGATCGACACCCTCGACGATTTCTACACTGCGGCCCGTTCCATTCTTATCAAAAGCGAACGCTACTTCGACATCTACGATCAGGTATTCTCCAACTATTTCAGGGGAGTGGCCATACCGGAAGGAGAAGATGCCGAAATTAACGAGGTCATGAGGGCGCTTCTCGAAGAATGGCTGAAAAACCCCAGGGAACTCGCCGACATCCTCGGCATCGATGAAAAGGAACTGGCCCGTTTTACGCCGGAGGAGCTGCTCAAGTACTTCATGGACCGCCTGAAGGAGCAGACCGGGGAACATCACGGCGGACGCAAATGGATAGGAACGGGCGGCACATCCCCCGTTGGGCACTCCGGATATCACCCCGGCGGAATGCGCGTAGGCGGGGTTTCCCGAAACAAATCCGCCATAAAAGTGGCAATGGAGCGGCGCTACAGGGATTATGATCAGGAAGGCCCGATAACCGAACTGCAGATGAACGAAGCCCTCAAGAAGCTTCGGATGATGCTTCCCCACGGTCCGCGCGACGTCGTCAATGTCGATAAAACCATCTGCGAGACAATGAGAAACGGCGGCGAGATAACCCTTGTCTTCGACCGCCGCCTGACCGATCGCCTGAAAATAGCGCTGATGATCGACAACGGCGGGTGGTCGATGGATCCATATATAGAGATCGTCCAGACATTGTTCACCTATGCCCGTTCCCAGTTCAAGGAGCTGAAGATCTACTTTTTTCACAACACCATCTACAGTCATGTCTGGTCAGACCCCCAGCGCCACCTCCGGCCGGAGTCCATCGAGGATTTCGCCCGGCACGATCCGGAAACCAGGCTGATCATTGTCGGCGACGCGGCGATGGCCCCCTCGGAGCTTTCCTGGGCAAACGGCGCCCTTTATATCGACCAGCACGAAAACCGCAGCAGCGAGGACAGGCTTAATCTTCTGGCCCGCACCTTCCGCCACTCCGTCTGGCTGAATCCCCAGGAGGAATCGAGCTGGAGCTACACCTGGACAATAGGCAAAATCGCCAACATCTTCCCCATGTTCGAACTTACCCTGGACGGCCTGGACAAGGCGGTGCAGCACCTGATGAAACGCAATTGAAAATAATATGGAAAACAGGGAATATCTCGATATCAAGGCCATCGCCATTCTTCTCGTCCTGACGCTGTTGTGGGGTTTGAATTACCCCGTCATCAAATATACAAATCAGGGAATATCGCCGGTCTTTGCCTCGGCCATCAGGTCGGTTATCGCCTCCCTCTTCGGCATCGCCTACTGCCTTCGCCAGAAGGAAAAGCTGTTTCACACCGACATCAGGCTTTTTCACGGGTTCATGGTGGGGCTGCTGTTCGGGCTGGAATTTGCGTGCGTTTATTTTGGAATGCTCTACACCGATGCGGTTCGTTCAGTGCTCTTCGCTTATATGAGTCCCTTTGTGGTAGCCGTCGGCGCCCATTTTTTCCTCAAGGGGGATCGCCTCACCTTTTTAAAAACCGCCGGGCTGATCCTGGCCTTCGCCGGCGTCGTTGCCGTTTTCTGGGGTAAACCGAAAGCCGCCGGCCCTTCAATGCTTTTCGGAGACCTGCTGGAGATCGCCGCCGGCTTTTTCTGGGGGGCAACCACTTTGTACATCAAGAAATTCATGGCCCAAAAGGTCGAACCTATCAATACATTCCTTTATCAGCTCTTTTTTTCGATCCCTATCCTCTTTCTGGTGAGCCTCGTTCTGGAGCCCCGATGGATATACAAAATCGACTTTTTCATCATCCTGGCCCTCTTTTTTCAGTCGTTTATCGTCGCCTTCATCTCCTACCTGATCTGGTTCAAACTCATCCACCAGTATTCGGTGAGCAGGCTTTCCGCATTCACATTTTTCACCCCCCTGTTCGGAGTGCTCTTCGGCGTCCTCTTTCTCAATGAAGAATTGACCCCTTCTTTGATGATTGGCCTGCCGCTGGTTTCGCTGGGAATTTTCCTGGTCAACTGGAGAAGGCGAGCGGTTTCGTAAAGCCCCCCTTCAGACAAAAAAACCGCCCGGGGTGTCGATAAAAACATCCATGCCGGGCGGCAGTATTCGCAGAAGCCGTTTTCCGGAGCCTTCCGGCGCCGATGCAACAGTCTCCGAAGCTTTTAAGACATTTTTCCGTTCATTGCGAGTATCGGCTTCACCACGCCGTGAAAGGCCTTCGCCGCCTCAGTATTACTGAAATGGGAAACAAACGGCTCACCACTGTCCGAAGTCTCTACAATGCGCGGGTCAAGCGGGATGGTTCCCAGAAACGGCACGTTCATTTCGTTGGCCATTTTTTCGCCTCCCCCGGTCTTGAAGACGTTTATCAGCTTGTTGCAGTGCGGGCAAATAAGGCCGCTCATGTTTTCAACAACGCCCGTTACCGGAACGTTTACCTGACGGCAAAAACTGATGCATTTCCTGACGTCATTAAGGGACAGGTTCTGAGGAGTCGTGACAATGACGGCGCCGTCTATACCGGGAATAAGCTGCGCAACCGACAAGGGCTCGTCACCTGTTCCCGGCGGAAAATCCACTATCAGAAAATCCAGCTTGCCCCACTCCACATCCGTCAAAAGCTGTTTGATGACCCCCATCTTCATCGGCCCCCGCCAGATTACCGCATCATCCCTGTTCGGAATGAGGAGACCAATCGACATTACCGACAGGTTTTCCCCATACCGAACCGGCATCATCTTTTCCCCATTTACCTCCGGAACAACGCCCTCGAGCTTCAGCAGGGTCGGAATGCTCGGCCCATGAAAATCGGTATCGAGCAGGCCTACCTTCTGCCCTTCCATTGCCAGCGCCACGGCGATGTTGGCGGCGACCGTGCTCTTGCCGACCCCGCCCTTTCCGGAAAGCACCATTATCTTGTGCTTTATCTGGTTCAAGCGGGTATTCAGCTCCATTGATTCTGTAAACGACTTCAGGCTGTCCGGGACATCGCTGTTTTTTTCACTCATCATTTAATCCTTTCGTTATTTTTTGTTTTCCGTTCTATTCTTTAACAGGCTGCTGAAATAGATATCGTTACGCCAAAAAGCAAGCATGAATAAATAATAAGCGCTTTCCTGGCGCAGTTGGACTGTCGGTCTTCACATTGCAATCCGGAGGGCCGTCTGCATCTGCGCTGCAAGTTTTCATTGCATGCGTTTATACCTCCTTAATGTCCAGACGGGCAATGAGAATGGGGCTTAGCATCACGCAACTGCCGACAATAATGAAGGAGACACCGAACATGCCCGCATCGCCCATGGCGCCCAGCAAAACCGGGACAAGCCCGGCGCCGACAAGATTGGCAATGAACACCGTAATGGCGACAGAAAGACTGCGTGCCTTTACAGGGACTACCCTCGATAACGAGGCAAATCCGGCGGGGAAAAACCCTCCTGCCAACACCGGTTGCAGAAAAACCATCAGGATAACCCACTTTCCCGGCAGGGCGCCTAAAAGAATCACGGCAAGTCCGTTGACAAAAATGACTGCGGCCATCGTCGGCTTGGCGCCGAAGCGATCGACCACCCACCCCACAAGAAAGGCCACCGGTATCGAAGATATCCGTGACAACCCGAGGAGCGCATTCGCCGCACTCCGATCTATCCCTCTTTCCGCCGTCAAATAGAGGGGCATCATATTGTAAATGCCGACATTGACGGCAAGCGCCGCGCAAAAAAGGGCAACCATCCGCCAGAAATTCCCGTTCCCCAATATCAGACGAAAATTTCCGGGAGTCGGGGCCTCTCCCTTGAAATTGCCGCCCAGAGAGAAATGGGGGAACGTCAGGCCCATAACGATTGTGACAATCCCGATCAGGACAAGGATAAGCCGCCAGTTCATTATCTGGAGAAGCCCCTCCGCCAAGAGCGGAACGGCAATGAAAGAGAGGATCGGGGCAAACTCGTGGACGGCAAGCGCCTTTCCCCAGTGCATTGAAGGGATTGAAGAGGTGATCGTGGTGATTCCGGAGGGGAGATAAAGACCGGTAAAAACACCGACCATAAACAGGCCTGCCCGGATCATCCATAGATCCTGACTGGCGGCAATAACAAGCAACGCGCCGCCGGTGATGATTGCGGAAAGAGAAATAGTGCGCCGGTGGGTGAACCGCGACGAGACCAACCCGGAGACGATAAGCCCCGTCGAATAGCCAATGGCCAGCACAAGAAAGAAGAGTCCGGCGCTGGAGTGACCGAAGCCCAGTTCTTTTTCAATCACCGGCATCAGCGGCGCGGAGATGATCCGGGAAACAAAATTTGCAAAAAACATCCCCGCCAGAAAAAAAAGCGGAAAAATCTGTGATCTTAATGAAGGGCCGACAGTTGTCATGGAACGTCCTTATCATGTTTTCGCCTTTTGCAGGCATTTATCAGGAGCGGAAGGAAGAGAAGAATATCCTCGACAATGCAGACATCCGCAGCCTGAAAAATGGCGGCGCGGGGATCACTGTTGACGGCGACAATGAACTGCGAACCCCGCATCCCCATCAGATGCTGCAGGGCTCCGGAAATTCCGCAGGCGATATAGAGGCGGGGCGTCACGGTCTTGCCGGTCTGGCCGATCTGCAGGCGGGGGGGAAGCCAGCCGGCATCGCATACCGGCCGGGAGGCGCCGACGGCGGAAAAGGAGAAAAGCGCTGCCAGATCGCGTACAAGGGACAGATTTTCCTCTTTTCCGATTCCCCGTCCGACCGCCACCACAACCTCCGCCGCTGCAAGGTCCGCGTCCTGCTCCGGCGCTGACAAAAAACCAAGGTGACGGCTTGCCGGCGACATTTCCCCAATGGCAATGATTTTCGCCTTCGCCGCCAGCAATCGCCCATCACTCAACGCATCGCTCTCCAGTCTCGAAATTGCCTCGCCGGCGCTGCCGCTGCGATACATCCCCGGCAGGAGCGTTATCACTGTCGTTTCCGCCTGAGAGGCAACCTCGGCCTTTATTTTTCCGTTGAGAAGCGATCGCAGGAAGATTGTCTCCTCCCCTGCGCCTTTTGCGCTCTCGATCGCGGTGATGCAGCCTGCGCCAAGACGAACGGCAAGCCCCGGCGCAAAGTCGGCGCCGGTCGCATCATGGGAGGCACAGACAAAGCGGGGTTTAATTTCAGCAAGGCGCGGGGCAAGAACGTTCTTCCACGCCTCGGCGCTGTAAACTGCAAGAGGCGCTCCCGCAAGGCCGGTTACAACAACATCGGGAATTTCGGAAAGCAGGTCAACGGCCCTCTCAATCGTCTCCCCGAGGACAAAGACGCGGACAGGCAATGCCGGATCAATCCGCAGGGTTTTCGCAAAATCGATCAGCTCCAGCGTGGGCGGCGCGGGAAGGCCAGCGGCAAGTTCGGCGACAACGGTTATTTCCTGAGAGATCATCTTACAACCCGATAAATTCTGAAGCGCTGCCGTTTTTCACAGAAGCGCCCGTCCGGCAAATATCCCGGCAAGACGTTCCGCCTTTCTTTCCGCCGTTCCTTCCAGAAAGAGGGCCTTCTCCGATGGCGCGGGCCAGGCGAGGCCGGAAAGCCGTTGACGCCGGGGCGCCTCCGGCAGGGTATCTGCCGGAATGGTCAGCAGGGGTTGTGAACGCGACCGGAGAACATGGGAAAGGGCCGGATAACGAGGGCGGTTGATCCCCGACTGGACGGCAATCAGGGCCGGAAGGGGCATTTCCAGCCTTTCCCGGAAACCGCCTTCCAGTTCCCGCTCAACGGTTATCCGTCCATTTGCCATCCGCTGCGCCACGACTGCCGTCGCGCAGGGCATCCCCAGCATTTCCGCCAGCATGGGGCCGGTCTGACCCTGCATCGCATCCTCCGACATCACCCCGGCCAGAATCAGATCAAAGGAATTCTCACGGGCAAAGGCTGCCATCAGAAAGGCCGGACAGTCGGGGAAAAGGTATTGATTTCCGTCCTGGAGAATGTGAATTGCCTCGTCGGCCCCCATAGCCAGGGCACGGCGCAAAACAGCGGCAACGCGGAGAGGCCCGACCGAAAGCGCCTCCACGGAACTCCCCGGAAACGCCTCGCGTATCCTCAGGGCCTCCTCCAAGGCAAACTCGTCGAACCGGTTCATCCGCCAGCAGTTTTCCCCCACCAGCACCGCTGAGGCATCTTCGGAAATTCCGATTTCCGCCTCGGCAGCGGGGGTCTGTTTAACCAGTACCAGCATCCTCATGCACGCCAATCCCATCTTCGTCAGGGCACTGCCGTTCCGGGTCTGTTCATCGCCAGCAGTTTCCGCCCTTCCCGGAAAAGCACCTCCATCTTGTCCATCGTCGTCGACTCGACAAAGCCACGGCCAAAGTGGGGGTGAGCGATGACATCACCCTTCTCGTAACGCTCTGTAATTCCATAATCCCAGACCGCTGCATCCTGGGCAACCGCGGCATTTTTTATTTCCCAATGCCGGTTGATCTCCGGGCGAACCGGCTTCGAGAAATGAGAAGGACTTCCTCCAATCCTGCGCACCGCCGGAATATCCTTTTTCTTTGCCGATACCGGGCCGTGATGACGATGTTCAGAGCCGCAAGTTCTGCACTTCACTCCGGAAACGACCCCGTTCACCTCGTAGAGAACCACGTGGGCAAGAGTCAGCCGACAGCGCGAACAATAGGAGTCAATATATCTTCCAACCAGATTAGCCACTATAACCCCCCTTTTTCTTATCCGGGCCGTCTTTACCACGATAGGAGCCATTTGCAAACCTGATTTTCGCGATGGCCGAAACCGCAAAACGCCCCCCGAATCGCCATCGTTCAGCAGAGGATTCAGGGGGCGTTCATATTTTTGCTGTCGATCTTTTCCGGAAAAACGGCTGCGTTATTGATTTTTCAATTCTCCCGGATATGCAACCCCGCTACTTCACAACCCCCGCCGCCGTGCCGGAGAATGCGCCGTTGGCTGCATTGATGGCTCCTGCCGCACCGCCCTGGAAATTAAGGCCTGTGGTTGCCGCACTGGGGTAGTTAAATCCTGAAGTCCCCGCCGGCACGGAACCGCTCGTCACCGAGGCGCCCCACTTCGTTGCCCCCCAGCTCTGCATATTGAAATTGGCGGTGATTCCATTGGCTGTTCCCGTTCCGACCTGGTAACCGACGAGCGGCACGGTGGTGCTCCCCGTTCCCACTCCCGGGGTGGCCGTATACCCGCCGCTGACATTTCCCGACGCCCAGAGCTGGGGGCTGCCGCCCGTCGAGGGGGCCAGGAATTTGACGTTGAGTATCCCCCTGCCGGCGCTCCCCAAGTCGATTTCTCCTGCCTGCCCCCGCAGATCCGTCGTCCCCACCGTAAAGGCGGGAATCTTTGTAGCGTCATAGAACGCCTGGCGTTGCGCATCATCCATGCTGCTTATTTTATTCAAAAATCCCGCGGTTTCCATCCCCGTTGTCATGGAAACCGCCCGCCAGGTGGCGGTAATGGGGTCGAACGACCCTTTGAGGGCGCCGCAGCTAACCTGTGTAAAGCCGCTGCCCTCTCCCCAGGCGATCCGGGCAGTTGCCGTATTTGCCTCGAACGCCTTGCTGTCCTGATCTACCTTAGTAATTTCCATCGATCTGTAGGATGTGCCCTCTCCGTAAACCTCACTGATTCTTGCCCCGGCCTCGGGCGGCACGCCTGCATTGTACCCCCCGCCCGTCACCTGCTCCATTACGGTCAGAACAGGATGATTTGCGCTGTCGTTAAATGCCATCCTGTTATAACTTCTATTCCACGTTTTCCATGACCCGCCAGCCATGCCCGCGGTAATTTCCGCGCTCGAGGCCGGATCGCTTGCCCCCAGACTGCTGTACGCAATCGCCGGGTCCGCTTCCAGGGTGAGTCCGTCAGAGATGCTGTAGGCCTGAAGCGTTGTCCCTGAAGCAAGCTCCCACATCGGATCGGCAGTCATGGGGAACAGGTTAGCCATTACGCCACTGCCGGCAGACAGTACGCCGATTTCATATTCCCCGTCAGCGGGATTCTTTTTCCAGTATAGTCCCTGCATACTGCCGGCCAGGGATGTCGAAGATGCAATGCCGTCGAAGAAAAGCGTATATTTATTCGCAACTGCCGCATCCTTTACATCCTTTCCGTCAAAACGGGCAAGGAACAGGGGGCTGCTCCCCTCAAATATTCCCATACCGCCCAGCGCGACGGCGGGATAATTCCCCAGAGAGCCGTCGAACGTCCCGAACAGCGTCTCCGTCCCGCCGATAAGCCCCTGCAGCCACCCTTCGTTAACCAGCGAACCACTACTGGTCAGGGAGTCTGCCGCCGCACCGGAATATTGATACTCCCAGAAAGAATTATTGTCATAGCTCTCGCCGCCAAAGACCAGCGGCGTCCCGCTCCAGCTCCCGAGGGAAACCGCCTGCCAGGTGCTGTCCGCCATGTTGTAAGTGCCCAGCAGATCGCCCGCAATGCCTGTGCCCGAGAGTGCGCCAACCGACACAGACGCATTGCCCATCCTGGTCCTGGTTATAAATCTGCCGCTCAACGCTCCCGTCAGTTTATCACCCTCCGCCTTGCCGCTCGTGATATCAGCCAGCCAGTAACCTTCGTCAGACTCGTGAACACCTTTTTTGTTCTCACCGGCAAAAGTGGCGTTCTCAAGATCTTCCGCCGTCCTTATAGAGGACAATCCCGCGTCAGGAAACCCTGTGCCCGTAAAAACTTCTGTCAGATAATAGTCGATATATCCGGCAAGGGGCACTTCGCCATAGGTGTAATTGATCTTCATGTAAGAGCCATCGGATTTGTAGGTGATCTCATAACTTGCGATCTCCGGATCAGGTCTCATGTAGGCAACATGCCCGGAACGGTTGTCTGTATAATAATTGTAGGAGTAGGATCCGCCGTCCAAGTAACTGTAACTGCCGGAATAATAATTGGCCACATTGCGGGCCCCAAAGGAACCCCGGCCGCCCGCCTTCGCCGTCCACGATGTCCAGGCGGCAGGCGTTTCATAGCGACCGCTCATCCCCAGACCGTAGATTCCCCACGGCTCCGCCCTGTTCAGCTCATGGTTCACAAACGACATCGTCTGGATGCCGTTCCCGTAGCCGTAATCGCTGACGATCTTGCCGCCCGTGTCAAAGGCCCCCGCGATCCCGATATCGTAATAGGAATAATAACTGCTCTCCGCCAAATAGCTGACCATATCCCCGGGGGCAATCCCCAGATCGGCTGTCATCTGCGCCGGATAGGCGCTGCCGTCCATCGCAAACATCCCGACCCCCGGATAGGCATTGCCGGCAAGCGCCCCCTTCAAATAGCCCGCATTCCCCGACTGATCTACGTACAGCGCGACGAACCGGGCATCCATCGCCCAGTCTATCTCGGCGCCCGCCAGGTAGCCTATGTAGGCCCCTCCGTCGTAAGTGACGCCGCTGTCATTCATGTAATTGCGGCTGGCTATGTTGCCGTATCCGCTATAGGCGGCGCCATAGCTGTAAGCACCGCTGTAGCCATAATTGTAGCCGCCTCCCCAGATGTGCGGCCGGATGCTTGCCGAAGAATATGTACCCATCAGGGTGAGCTTCGCCGGCGCCGTCTTTGTGGCCGTCCAGAGAACATCGGTTCCCCCCAGAAGGGCAGTCAGATTGCCATCCTCATACAGGTACGGATAACTGTTCTCCGATGCTAAAACATAATTGGCATCCGCTGCCGTCTCTATGAAGAACAGCCCGGAATAAAAATCGCTGACATGGCTCAAGCCCGTCCCGTTCCATGTTCCCAGCGAAACCGCCTGCCAGGTGTTGTCCGTCCCATTGGAAGCCCCCAGCAGATCGCCGGCTATTGTTCCCGACTTTGCATGAGTGAGGAATCTTCCGTCCACTGAACCGGCAATTTTTCCATCCTCCCAGACGCCGCCATTAATCCCTGCAAGCCAGTAGCCCCAATCTCCATCAAGCAAAGGATAAGTTGTCCCGGTGGAAGTGTACGGATAGGCGCCAAACGTCCCCTCGCCTCCCATGCGCGCCTCCCAAACTGCCGCAGGGGTTTCATAGCTGCCATGGAGGGTCAGTCCGTAGATGCCCCAGTTCTGGACCACGTTCGTTGTCCAGTTGGCAATGGCAAATGTTTCGGCATAATCTTGTCTGGCCGCCAGGAAACCGATAAGGGCGGAGCTGCCCTGGAAATTTCCGCCCACGTTGGCATTCATGTATCCAGAATAATAATTGTCTGTTAATTTAGATGCTGTCACCCCGACTTCCGAAGCCGGCTTGATCTGCTCCCGTGCAAGCAAACCATCCATTTCAAACATGCTTATACCCGGATAAGCGCCCCCTGTCAGATTTCCTTTCAGATATCCGGCATTGCCCAAAGGATCCACATACAGGGCAATCAGTCTGCCTGCAAGCGACCGGCTGCTCGAAACCGATGAGGGAGTTTCAGCCCCGCCCATCAACCCCAGATATGCCCCGCCATCATAGGTTGTATTGGCGCTGTTTTGGTAGTCATAACTATTCAGGCCACTTGTCGAATACCAAATGTTGTTCCCCAGATTGTCCGCCGCTGAAGCTGAATCGTGCTCGTACGCCCCCATGACTCTGAAAGGCATCCCCGCCTTGCTCACCCCTATTGTTGCGCCATCAGCTTCATCATACCAGAGGGATTGGGTTCCACCGATCAGGACATCCCAGAGATCGCCGATGTGTTCCGGATATGCGACCTCGGAATAGGCCGTTTTATACCGGCAGGCATAGTCAAGATAACTCACAAACGCAAGGGGCGTTTGCGCATAGTTCCCAACGCCGACATCGGAGAGCTGATAGTTGCCCGCATCGTCGTATGTCCCGGTGATCGCTCCGGCGCCGGAACCAAGCCGCGTCCCTGACAGATAATTAAACTGCGAGGTTCCCGAGAGGGTCTTGGCGCCGCCGGAATCAGCGCTGACGGAGGCTATACTGAGCCAGTAGCCGCTGTCTGCAGTTCCGCCGCCGGCGTAGATGGTTCCCGTCTCATTGGACGTGGGATTTCCACTGCCCGTTATCGCAATATTCCAGCCCCCCCAGTTCTCGCCGGCAACTCCCACCACCTCACCGACAGCCGTTCCGGAAACATTGCCCAGGAAAGCGGTAATTGCGCCGTCAAGGGAATAAAAGTCCAGAATGAAGGAAACGTCTTTTGAATTTTCATTTCCCGCCGCATCCGTCGCCGTCACCAGCAGCGTGTGAGCCCCCTCGCCCAGGGCGGTCAAAGCGGTCGACGCTACCGCAACTCCGTCAAGCTGGTAGCTGGTTGTAACGGCGCTTGCATCCGCCACCCCCACGCCGATGTTGGCCGCCGCTGCATTGGTCAGGGCCGCGGGCGTTCCCGAAAGGGCGATAGTCGGCGCCGTGTAGTCCGTCGTCCAGGAATATTCCCTGGTTCCGGTGTTGCCCGCCGCATCCGTCGCCGTCACCAGCAGGGTATGGGCCCCTTCGCCCAGGGCGGTCAAATCGGTCGACGCTACCGGAACTCCGTCAAGCTTGTAGGTGGTGGCTGCAACGGAACTTGCATCCGCCACCGCCACGCCGATGTTCGCCGCATTCGCTTTGGTTACCGCCGCGGGCGTCCCGGAAAGGGTAACCGTCGGCGCCGTGTAATCCGTCGTCCAGGAATATTCCCTGGTTCCGATGTTGCCCGCCGCATCCGTCGCCATCACCAGCAGCGTGTGAGCCCCTTCCCTCAGGGCAGTCAAATCGGTAGACGTTACCGGAACTCCGTCAAGCTTGTAGCTGGTTGTAACGGCGCTTGCATCCGCCACCGCCACGCCGATGTTCGCCACCGCTGCATTGGTCAGGGCCGCGGGCGTTCCGGAAAGGGTGATAGTCGGCTGCGTGTAGTCCGTCGTCCAGGAATATTCTTTCGTTCCGGCATTGCCCGCCGCATCCGTCGCCGTCACCAGCAGGGTGTGAGACCCCTCGCTCAGGGAGGTCAAAACGGTCGACGTCACCGGAACTCCGTCAAGCTTGTAGGTGGTGGCTGCAACGGAACTTGCA
>CAZKHU010000039.1:22969-24041 GCA_964552725.1 uncultured Syntrophus sp. | reverse complement strand
ACGGTAAGCTTCGTCCATCCGCCGTCCGACAGCCGATATAACGTGACATCCGGAACAGCGTCGATTATCGCCGATCGAAGGCAGGTCTCCTCAGGCGAAGGCAAGGTGGATGCCGATTGGAACAGGTGGAACATGACCCGTGAAAATTTCTGGCTGGCTAAAAAAAAGGCAACGGGATCTTCCCACCAATATCTTCCGCCGGAACTCCGCAATGAGGCCTACACCTTTGAAGAAAACGGCAAATGGGAGAAGCTTTTCTACGAGGGGCAGGAGCGCTGGTTCTGGCAGCCGACTGCTGTTGCCTGGGGCTGGTCCCCTTTCACTGTGGGGCGCTGGACCGACTGGTCGGGGGAACTGACCTGGATTCCGGCGGAGCCCTTCGGCTACATCACCCACCATTACGGCAACTGGGTCAATATCAGAAACCGCTGGTGCTGGGCCCCGCCAATTGCAAGCTGGCGCATCGGCCTCCCCTTTCTCGACATCGGCTTCTTCTGGTATCCGGGGAGGGTCGCCTGGATTTACAGCGGCGTCACCGTGGGCTGGGTGCCTCTGGCGCCGCGGGAAATCTACTACAGCCGCCGCCCCTGGGGAGGGCCGCATACGGTGGTCGTAAACAATATCAACATCCATCGCATCAGCATCGACATTCGCAGCCATGCATACGTTGACCGCGCCATTATCGTCGACCGGCGCCATTTCAATGACAGAAGCGATTACCGAAAAGTCCGACTGTCCAGTATAAACCGCGCCGCCATCATCGGCAATTACCGTTCGGCGCCGGTCGTCGACAATACAGTTATCAAGAATTACAATACAAACAAGCAGCGATACAACTACACAAACGTCAAGGCGACCGAAAAGCCCCACGCTGTCTCGATCGACAGAGTAAACCATAATCAAGCGCTTATCCGTGAAAGCGGCAAGGGAAGAACGAATCATCCCGAACCGGCACGCGAACTCAAAAAGGCAGCCGATGCTAAGCTCCCCAGCCGGGAAATCAACAAAAGGGGAGCGGGCAAAATGGTTCCGGCAGCACCAATTGAAGACGCTAAACCCGCACCGCCCGCGC
>CAZKHU010000039.1:22618-22869 GCA_964552725.1 uncultured Syntrophus sp. | reverse complement strand
GGCAAAATGGTTCCGGCAGCACCAATTGAAGACGCTAAACCCGCACCGCCCGCGCGACCGGCGCCAAAACCCGAACGCATGCCTCCGGCAAACCCCATCCAGGTCGACAGACCCGTGCAGCCGCCCGCGCGACCGGCGCCAAAACCCGAACGCATCGTCCCGGCCGGTCCGGGACGGCCGGACAGATCACTGCCCGCGGCGCCGCAACCGGTGCGCGTGGTTCCAATAAAACCCATCCAGGTCGATAGACC
>CAZKHU010000039.1:0-22518 GCA_964552725.1 uncultured Syntrophus sp. | reverse complement strand
CGTTCAGCCGCCCGCTCGACAGGCGCCGGCGCCCGAACGCATCGTCCCGGACAGTCCGGTACGGCCGGACAAGCCGCTGCCCGCGGCGCCGCAGCCGGTGCGCGTGGTTCCAATAAAACCCATCCAGGTCGATAGACCCGTTCAGCCGCCCGCTCGACAGGCGCCGGCGCCCGAACGCATCGTCCCGGACAGTTCCAGTCCGGTCCAGCGACAAAAACCTGTTCAGGATATTAAACCTGTCGAAAAACCGGAACGTGCGGCATCGGAAAAACCGGAGCAGCAGAAAAATTCCATCGAGCCCGAAGAGCCCGCCAATCGGCTGGAAAGGACGATGCCCAAAAGACCCGGGGAAAAATCTTCGCCACAGCATCCAGGAACCGGGAAAGGCGAACAACGCTAATCGGGAAAATGCTTGTTTTCCGGAAATTTTTCAGAAATCCTTGAACTCTCCGTCGTCAAAGGGGATTACCTGGTCGGGCCGCGTAATTTTCATCTTTCCGTGGCCAAGGGTTGCAACCTGCTTCCCCGCCGATTTCGGAGGAAAAGGCAGCGCCCCGGGCCGCGCGCCGCGTCCATTAACCTGTCGGGGCTGCAGCGAAACCGGCATCCGAGAACTGCCGCTGCCGCCGATTACCCCCACCAAATCCCCCACGTAAACCTTCATCTGCTCCGCCTGGGCATTCAGCTCCTCCGAGGCCGCGGCCGACTCTTCCGCATTGGCAGCCGTCGACTGAGTCACCTTGTCCATCTCCGCAACAGCCTTGCTCACCTGGCTAATCCCCTGGGCCTGCTCCTCGGATGCCGTCGCAATCTCATCCACCAACTGACCAATCTTGCCGGAAATTTCAGCATTCTCCCTGAAGGCCTCCTGGGTGGCGCTGGTCAATTCATTCCCGTTCCGAACCGCCTTGATCGTCCCTTCGATCAGGTTGCTGGTGTTCTTCGCCGCATCAGCCGACCGCATCGCCAGGTTTCTGACCTCGCCGGCCACTACCGCAAATCCCGCCCCCGCCTCGCCGGCCCGCGCCGCTTCCACTGCCGCATTCAAGGCAAGCAGGTTGGTCTGAAAGGCGATCTCGTCGATCGTCTTGATGATCTTCCCCGTCTCTTCGCTCGAACGGGTTATATCAGCAATGGCGCCCGCCATCGCCGCCATATGGCCGTTTACCTTCTCCACAATCCGATTGGCTTCCTTCATCATCGACCGCGCCTGGTTCGCATGGTCGGCGTTCTGCTTCGTCATCGAAGACATCTCTTCCAGCGAGGCCGACGTCTCCTCCAGAGATGCCGCCTGCTCCGTCGTACCTTCCGCCAGAGACTGACTGGCGGAAGACACCTGACCCGCCGCCGCCGCTACCTGCTCAGCCCCATCCGAAAGACCGGCAATCACCTTGTTCAGAGACCGGGTAATCGAAAGCGTAATGAAAATGCCCAGACCGAGGGCTATAGCTAACCCGACCAGAATCAGCGAAACGAGGAAAATCTTGGTCCGCGCGGCGGTTTTGTCAAAAACTGCGTCTGTCTCTTTTACCACTCTCCTATTCAAGACGGTAATTTTCCCCAGCAGTTTCTCGGCGGTTTGGAAAGCATCCTCCGCCTTGCCGAAACTCAGGTCTTTGGCATTCGTCAGATCACCCTTCTTCGCCAGCTCGATCACCTCCTGATGTACCTTTTTCCATGCCTCCCATTGAGGAACGAACTCCTTCCAAAGTTTCTCTTCCTCTCTGGTCTGGATCAGCGGTTCATATATTTTCCACCCTTCGCCTACCCGCTTCCACGCCTCCTCCAGCCCCGAATATTGCCTCGGGGTAATCGCCGGATCCATCTCGTACACCAGCACCCGTTCAAAACGCTGAACGGCAGTTTGGCCTTCGTTGATAACTCCCAGTGCATATACGCTGGGCAAAAGAACGCCTGATACCTTGTTTTGGGCAACTATAGCCTCTTCCATGGCTTTGTAGCCGGCAATACCGATAACAGCCGCAATAACGGCCACAATCAGAAAACCGCCGATCAGTTTGACACTCAATTTTATGTTGTTCATTCCGACATCTCCTTTCATCGCTGTTATTTACTCTGTCTTGCCCGTTTCGTTTATCTTTTCGACGTTGAGCCATCGTCGATATCCAGCAATATCTTCACCCGCTCGTTCTGAATCCATCTGAGAACGAACGGGCGTTTACAAAACACTATCGCCAAAGATCCGCGAAAGAAACTGCGATCGGCGTTTTTCAGAAATCCTTGAACTCTTCGTCGTCAAAGGGGATTACCTGGTCGGGCCGCGTAATTTTCATCTTTCCGTGGCCAAGGGTTGCAACCTGCTTCCCCGCCGATTTCGGAGGAAAAGGCAGCGCCCCGGGCCGCGCGCCGCGTCCATTAACCTGTCGGGGCTGCAGCGAAACCGGCATCCGAGAACTGCCGCTGCCGCCGATTACCCCCACCAAATCCCCCACGTAAACCTTCATCTGCTCCGCCTGGGCATTCAGCTCCTCCGAGGCCGCGGCCGACTCTTCCGCATTGGCAGCCGTCGACTGAGTCACCTTGTCCATCTCCGCAACAGCCTTGCTCACCTGGCTAATCCCCTGGGCCTGCTCCTCGGATGCCGTCGCAATCTCATCCACCAACTGACCAATCTTGCCGGAAATTTCAGCATTCTCCCTGAAGGCCTCCTGGGTGGCGCTGGTCAATTCATTCCCGTTCCGAACCGCCTTGATCGTCCCTTCGATCAGGTTGCTGGTGTTCTTCGCCGCATCAGCCGACCGCATCGCCAGGTTTCTGACCTCGCCGGCCACTACCGCAAATCCCGCCCCCGCCTCGCCGGCCCGCGCCGCTTCCACTGCCGCATTCAAGGCAAGCAGGTTGGTCTGAAAGGCGATCTCGTCGATCGTCTTGATGATCTTCCCCGTCTCTTCGCTCGAACGGGTTATATCAGCAATGGCGCCCGCCATCGCCGCCATATGGCCGTTTACCTTCTCCACAATCCGATTGGCTTCCTTCATCATCGACCGCGCCTGGTTCGCATGGTCGGCGTTCTGCTTCGTCATCGAAGACATCTCTTCCAGCGAGGCCGACGTCTCCTCCAGAGATGCCGCCTGCTCCGTCGTACCTTCCGCCAGAGACTGACTGGCGGAAGACACCTGACCCGCCGCCGCCGCTACCTGCTCAGCCCCATCCGAAAGACCGGCAATCACCCGCTGCAGCGGCCCGGTAATGCTGCGGGTGATGAAAAAGGCCAGACCGGCGGAAAGAAGCGCCGCCAGCGCCACCAGCACAATGCTGTACTGCCGCGCAGAGGCGTAAGTCTGCTCGGCCGCTTCAAAACGCACCCGGCTGCGCTCCACCTGATGTTCCGTCAGGGCGTCGATGGCCTTCAGCAGCTTTGTTACGGCAGGGGCTGCCTTGCTCTCCAGAAGTTCAAACGCCTCGGCGTCATTGCGCGCAATCGCCAGCTCGATTACCTTGTTATTCGAATCCTTCGCCTCCTCCTGAGCTTTTCTGACGTTCCCGAGCAGTTCCAGACCCTTCGCATCGTCTTTAGTGGTCAGCTCTTCGATTTTTTTGAGCTGGCCGACATACTTTTCCCGCAGCGCGGCAATCTCTTTTTGATGCGCCTGTCTCCGGGCATCCTCTTTTACGATCGCAATATCCCGCAACATGCCGGCGATATCCCGGATATCTGCCCCTGTTTCATAGGAAAGATTGCTCCGCAGATTGTTCACTTTTACTATCCTTTCAAGATTACGCTGGATATTCTCCATGCTGGAGAGCGACATTAAACTTAAAACTATCATAATCAGCACCGGCAGGGCAAAACCAAGGTATAACTTTGTCGAGACTTTCATATCGGCAAATCTCATTATTCTTACTCCTTTCTCTGGTTTAAAGGGAAATATTCATAGTCACAGTCAAAAACTCATATAGACGGCGCCGGCCGTTTCAGGCAACTTTATCCAGAGCGGTCATTTCCGCCCGGTTGAGCACCCGGTCGATATCCAGCAAGATCTTCACGCGACCGCCCATTTTGGCCATTCCCAGAATATACTCCGTATTCAACCGACTGCCGAAATCCGGCGTATCCTCGATATCCCCGGCCTTGATGTTCATTACCTCCGACACCGAATCCACCACGATGCCCATCTGAATCTTCTTGTTTTCCACGTCAATATCGACCACGATAATACAGGTTCGCTCCGTGTAATCCATCGCCTCCATCCCGAACTTCAGTCGCAAATCCACGACGGGGATCACCTTGCCTCTCAAATTGATGACGCCTTTCATATAGTCAGGGGTGCGGGGCACCGTGGTAATCGGCACAATGCCGATGATCTCTTTCACCTTCAGGATGCCGATCCCGTACTCCTCCTCCGCCAGCGTAAACGTCAGGTACTTGCCCTCCCGGTTCGCCATGATCTTCACCGTCTGCTCCATTGCCGCTACTTGCTCCATGTCCGCATCTCCTTTTCTATTTATGCTCCAAGGCCCAATTCCCCATTGGCTGCTGCCGCCTTTTACGTCCCTCCTCCGCTGCCGTATCTGCCGATGCACCGCTGCAGAACTGCGCAGATATCTTTCGCCTGCCAAAATGCATGCATAATGTGCGAAAATTGCTCTCCAGCTCCTCCCGTCCCGGTTTCTCCCGAAAGCAACAGATTGGCATCGCTTCTCGCCGCCTGGGCAAGGCGGCCGAAACAGATGCGCAGTTTTTCGCTCCTGCCGATTATGCCGCCCAGTTCGAGATGAAGGGGGCCAAGCGCCGCTCTGTCCCGGTTCGCCTCCGCATACTGAATGGCCCTTGACAAGGACATCTTCATTTCGGAAATCGAGGCGGTCTTCTGAATGTAATCCCAGGCGCCGCTGTCCAGCGCCAATTCGGCGCCGCCCCCGTCTCCATAGGCTGTAATGATTATCACTTCCGAAATGATCAGTACACGCGCCACACTCTTTCCTTCCGGATTAACCTGCCGGGGGGAGCAGTTCCTGCATCTTCGCTATAAGCTTTCTGATTATGACAGGTTTTAAAACAACTTCCCGTATTTTTGCTTCGGTTGCCTTTTCTTCAAGAGCGGAATCGAGGAATCCCGTACAGAGGATGATCGGCATGTCGGGTCTGATCGATGTTATGTTGCGGGCCAGTTCAATCCCCGTCATGGCCGGCATTGTCTGATCGGTTATCACCAGATCAAACTGTTCGGGATGGGCGCGGAAGGTTTCCAGCGCCTGCACGCTGTCGGTTCCGGCAAACACCGTGTACCCATGGCTCTCCAGCATCTCCTTTGCCATGTCGACCAGCATCTCTTCATCATCCACAAACAGAATTCTGCCCGTGCCTTCCCTGAGCGGCTTGGACGGCTCCCACGACGATGCCTCCGGATTTTCGGCAAGCAGGGGAAGATAGACGTGGAAGGCGCTCCCTTCGTCAACCCGGCTTTCGACGGTAATTTTACCGCCGTAACTCCGGACAATCCCATGCACAACCGACAAGCCCAGACCAGTGCCTTCGCCGATTTTTTTGGTGGTGAAAAAGGGATCGAATATCCGCTTCCTGATCAGCGGGTCTATGCCTGTTCCGGTATCCCTGACGATAATCTCGACATAAGAGCCCGGAGTCAATCCCTGAATCCTGTCTTCAATATCCTCCCCCGCCTCTGTTTTCACCAATTCAATCTCCAACTGGCCGCCTTTGTCCTTCATGGACTGATAGGCATTGGTGCAGAGATTCATCAGAATCTGGTAAATCTGCGTCGCATCGCCGAGCACCGCATCCGCTTCGGTACGGACGTTCAGCCGCAACGCAATGGTAGAGGGCATTATTTCCCTCAGCATCTTGACCGTTTCTTTGATCAGCGGAAGCAAACTGACAGGTTTCCGGTCTTTCTCGGTCAGACGGCTGAATTCGAGGATCTGCCGCACCAGGTTGATGGCGCGCTGGCTTGACGCCTGTATCTGCTCCAGATAATACTTGATCCTGCTCTCCGGGGGAATTTTCGCGAGGGAAAGTTCGGTGTATCCGGAGATGGCGCCGAGAATGTTGTTGAAATCGTGGGCAATGCCGCCGGCCATGGTGCCGATGGCCTCCATCTTTTGCGCCTGGAACAGTTGTTTTTCAGTCTTCAACTGTTCGGTGACATCGCGCTTGACCGCAACATAGTGGGTGACATCTCCCAATGAATTCCTTACGGGAGAAATCGTGGCGTCTTCCTCGAAGAGGAGGCCGTCCTTCTTCTTGTTGACGAAGTGCCCCTGCCATGTCCCGCCGGCGTTCAGGACGTCCCATAACCCTTTATAGAAATCAATGCCCTGCCTGCCGCTTTTCAATATCCGCGGGTTCTTTCCCACGGCCTCTTCGCGCGTATAACCGGTGATGCGCTCAAAGGCCGGATTCACATATTGAATGATCCCCCCCTTATCGACAATCATCACCATTTCACCGGACTGTTCGATAGCCGCCACCAGCCGCAGACGATCCTCCTCCGCCCGCTTGCGCTCGGTAATATCGCGGTCCATGCCCCGATAGCCGCGGAAAGCGCCGCTGTCGTCGATAATCGGCGCCCCGTTGGTTTCCAGAATCACGAGGGTCCCATCCTTATGCCGGTTGCAGTTTTCCAAATCCCGGAACGATTGCCGCCCGGCGGCGATGGCTGCAAATAGCGGCTCGACGCGTCCGGCCTCTTCCTCCGGCATCAGGTCGAACGGCGTTTTCCCGAGTACCTCCTCGGATTCGTATCCGAGCAGTTCCTTGACGAGGGGACTGGCATAGGTATAGACGCAGTTTTCATCAATCTCCCATATCCAGTCGTGGGACGACTCGACAAGATGACGGTAGCGCATTTCGCTTTTCTGCAGCAGCGCCTCGGCGTTTTTCTGTCTTTCCAGAGAGCTTTGCAAGCCCCGGTTCAGCCGCCGCAATGAGAGGTAATGCGCTATTCCGGAGACAATGATGATAAGCGCAAGTAAAATCACTGCCGTGATCGATACGCGATGGGCATTCCAGTAGGGCTCCGGCACGCCGTACCATCTGACGTATATTTCCCGGTATTTCGGGGTGGCGATAAACGATTGAACCGCTCTGTCGAGTTTGTCGAGCAGGTCGGCTTTTCCCGCAATCTCATTCATGACTTCGACGGCTAATCCGGCGGGTTTTCCGGTCGCCTCGTCGATGGCATACTCGGGAGGAAAGTTTCGGAGGACACCCGCAAGGATCTCACGTGGCGGTTCTGCGGCAATAATCGCGGATATTTGCGAAGCAACGCCCAAAAGTGAAAACGCTAATGCCAGCAAGCCGACAATGCGAATTTTTCTGATCAGCGAGGGCATCTCTGTTATCATAGTCATTGAAAACCCCTTTCCGCCGGCCGACGATTCGGATTCTCCAGCCCCGGTGACTTTGACCATGCTATTTCTCCGCCAGCACCGTTCGGACTTTTTCGGCCAAACCTTGTCTCGAATAGGGCTTCTGAATGAAGTTGACGCCCTCCTCCAGCACGCCGTTGTGGACAATGACGTTGGCCGTATAGCCGGACATGAACAGACATTTCAAACCCGGGTAAAGGGATTGCAACCGTCCGGCAAGCTCCCGGCCGTTCATCCCGGGCATGACCACGTCGGTCATGAGCAGGTCAATTGCCCCGGCATGTTCATCCGCGAAACGCATGGCCTCGCGGGGAGAACCGGCAGCAAGCACGCTGTAACCGAAACTCTCCAGCATCATCTTTCCCAGCTCCATATTCGCCGGCTCATCTTCCACCAGAAGGATCGTCTCGCCCCCGCCGCGCCGGATATTCTCCGGAGGCTTCTCATGGGACTCGACACGCTGACCCTTATAGGAGGGCAGATATATTTTAAAGGTCGTCCCTTTTCCCGGTTCGCTATAGACATTGATGAATCCGCTGTTCTGCTTGACGATGCCGTAAACCGTGGCCAACCCCATGCCAGTGCCCTTTCCCACGTCTTTTGTGGTGAAAAACGGCTCGAAGATATTGGGAAGGAGCGCCTTGGTCATGCCGCAACCATCATCGGAAACGGCCAGCAGGACAAAATCGCCGGGGGAAAACCCTTCATGTTCGGCGCAATATTCCCTGTCGAAGGTTATTTCCCCCGTCTCGATGGTGAGTTTGCCCACCCCGGCGATGGCGTCGCGGGAATTGATGCACAAGTTCGCCAGCAGTTGGTCGATCTGCCCCGGGTCAATCTTGACCGGCGGCAAACCGGCGCCCGGCAGCCAGGCAAGATCAATGTCCTCGCCTATCAGCCGCCTCAGCATATTGAGCATGCCTTCCACCACACAGTTGAGATCGATCACCTGGGGAGCGACTGTCTGCTTGCGGGCAAAGGCCAGCAATTGCCGTGTAAGACCGGCAGACCGCTCAGCAGCCTTCAGTATCTCCTCAAAATCGGCATAAAACGGGCGGCCGGGGGCAATCCTTTCCAGCGCCATTTCCGCATGACCGATAATCACCCCCAGCATATTGTTGAAGTCGTGCGCCACCCCTCCCGCCAGCCGTCCCACCGCCTCCATCTTCTGGGACTGCCGCAGTTGCTCCTCCATGCGGATATGTTCCGTGACATCGCGACTGACGGCCACGTAGCTGACAATCTTCCCGTCCGCTTCAAAAACCGGCGATATCGTCACATCCACGGTATATTCAGTGCCGTCCTGCCGTTTATTCACAAGGCGGCACTTGAACCTGCCGCCGCCGGAGATGGTCTCCCAGAGTTCCCGGTAGAACGTTTTCCGCTGTCCGCCGCTCGGAAGGATGCTGCCGTTCTTCCCGAGCACCTCCCCGCGTTCATAGCCGGTAACGCTCGTAAAAGCCGGGTTGACATACTGAATGACGCCTTCGGCATCCATGATGATCACCACATCGCCGGCCTGTTCTATCGCCGAAAGCAGCCACTCCCTTTCGGCCTCCGCCTGCCTCTGCTCCGTAATATCCTCGGAAATGCCGAGCAGATATTCGGGCTTCCCCTGCGCGTCCAGAAGCGGCACTTTTTTCGTGTGCCGGATGCGCGTGCCTCCGCTGCGTGTCGGCAGAGGATCTTCCGGAATGTCCAAAACCTTCCCTTCCTGCAATGTCTCCCTGTCCTGCTGTGCAAGAATATCGGCTTGCTCCTGCGGGAGAAAATCGTGAATGGTTTTCCCTATGATTTCATTGCGGGAATAGCCGAACATCTCTTCGCCTGCCCGGTTGAACCGTACAAAGCGAAGCTCCCTGGCGTCCTTGACGAAAACCATGTTCGGTATATTCTCGATCACCGAATCCAGAAAGGCGTTTGCCGTGCGCAGCTCCTCCGCGTCCCGTTCCCGGTGCAGCCTTTTGAGCATCAGCAATCCCAGAAGGGCGGCGCCTGCCGGATAGATCGCCATGACCGGCAGGGCAATGCTGGAAATTACCCGCAAGGCGGTCTCCCACGGCAGGGTCAGCATCATGGCGAGCATGCCCAAATGGACAACCACGCCGAAGAGGTAGAGCTCGCTCCCGGAGATTTCGGCAAGGGGCCGGCGGCGACAATGGCGCCAGGCGATCCCGATCGTTCCCGAAAGAACGATCACGCCAACGCCGGTCCAGGCGCCCGCCCCTCCAAGAAAGAGTCGGAACCCCGCCGCCATCGCCATGACAATGGCGGTGGGGAGCCATCCCCAGAAAAGACCGGATATGCCGATCAGTACCGAGCGCGTATCGAAAACAATTCCCGGGGTAAACGTCCAGGGCGTAACCATTATAACGATGCAAACGGCGCCAATGACCAGACCGACAAGCACCTCCCGCAAGGCAGTCTGCACGGTGCGCCACCGGGTTGTCGAAACGTCAAAGATGAACGCAGCGGCCAAAAGCAGTCCGGCGTTTTGAACCAGTCCCAGAAAAGCTTTATCAACCATGAAGCCCCCTCTTTCTTGCCTGCAATAATGCGAAAAATTCCCGACAGAAAAGTCTCAAAAGCTCTCCTTTGCCAGCATTCTCAGCTCATCGAGCAGGTCGTAGCGGGTCAGATCGCAATGGATCGGGGTTATCGTTATCATTCCCTTTTTCAGGAGACCGGCATCGGTATCGTCCTGCTCCTGCGACGGGAGCTCCGGCTCGCCGGCCAGCCAGTAATAGAGATTGTCCCGCGGATCCGTCCGCTTGTCGAATCGCTCCATCATCCGCGCCCTTCCCTGCCTTGCGACAACCACCCCCCTGATTTCCTCCTCGGGAATCGCCGGGACGTTCACGTTGATCACCACGTCCGGCAGGGGATTCTTCAGGATAAAGGCGGCCATCTTCCGGGCAAAACGGGCGGCGGCGGTATAATCCACCTCCTGGTGCGAATCAACCGAAATCGCCAGCGCCGGAACGCCGAGGATAACCGCCTCCGTCGCGGCGGAAACGGTCCCGGAGTAGATGATGTTAATGCCGACGTTGCGCCCATGGTTGATCCCGGAAACCACCAGATCGACCGGTCCGCCCGCCAGTTCAGAAAGGCCGATCTTGACACAGTCGGCCGGCGTTCCGGAAACGGCATAGCCGAATACGCTGCCGTTCTTCCTGGCCTTTCTTACCATCAACGGCCTAAAGACGGTAATCGCATGGCCGACGGCGCTCTGCTCGACCTCCGGGGCAACAACAATGCACTCGGCATCTTTGGCGAGTTCCCGACGCAGGGCGTCAATTCCCCGCGCATAGATGCCGTCATCATTTGTCAGTAAAAAGCGTTTTTTCAACTGTAAAGTCCTTTCTTTCTAGGTAATTGCAAAATATTTTATCCTGCCTTATAGCAGTTCGCCGTCATGGATGTTTCAGTTTGTCTTTTCCCTGCATGCAGACATAATCCAGATAATCCAGCGCCTCTTTGGCCATCGCCGGAGAATCGATCCAGACGGAGGCTTCATGGTTGTACCTGAGGGCGGATTGCGTCAAATTGTGGCTGCCGATAAAAAGCTGCCGGCGGTCGATAACAACAAGTTTTGCATGGGTTACCGTGTTTGGGGGATCGGGGCAAACCCTTATTCCTGCCCGTTCCAGCCGCCTCGCCGTTTCCGCGTTGGTTTGAAGCAGATCGCCGCTTTTCTGGCTGAGTTCCATGACGGCCAACACCCGAACTCCTCTTTTGACCGCAGCGGTCAGGCTTTTCATTATCTTTTCCGGGTAACCATTGGCTCTTTCCAAAGTTTTGAAAAGATAGGCGCAAATAACAATCTCTGTCTGGGCCCCTTCTATCCCGTCCTGCAAAACGTCGAAATACTCCCGATCGATTAACAGGCGGGCCTGCACTGGCAGACGGTCATGGGCGGCAAAACCCTTCCCGCCTGCCGGAAAAACCGGATAAACAGGCAGGACAAGCAGAACCGTTAATAGAAGATAGACAAGCCTGCTGATCATTGCACCAAAGTGGTCATTCGCCGCCCTACACCCTTACTGTTTGTTAATTTACCCCTTCGTGTCCCCGCTATCCAGTCAAATAACCTATTGGGACTTTTATATCACAACAAAGACCTTTAATGAAACCCCTGTTACTGTTACCGCTACTGTTACTGTCACAAAGGGAGAGGAAAATTAAGAGGACAATTTTACGCTAAGTATTTTAATTATATGAGCTTACGCCATCCAATAAAAAAGTCCGGACATCATTGAAAAGATGTCCGGACTTTCATTGTTTCCGTAAAAAAGCTACTTCTTTACATCCTCAAAATCGGCATCGACAACATCGTCATCCTTGCCTCCGGCCGGCTGCGGGCCCGCTTCCGGACCGGCGGCGCCGTCCGGCTGAGGACCTGCGTCAGCGCCCTGCTGGGCGGTCTTCGCGTACATCGCCTCCGCCAGTTTGTGAGAGGCAGTGCTGAGTTGCTCCTGAGCGGCATTGATCTCGGCAAGGTCGTCGCCGGCAATCGCCTTTTTCACCCTCTCGATCGCTTCCTCGATCCTGGTCTTTTCAGCGGCATCGATCTTGTCGCCGAATTCCTTGACGTTCTTCTCGACGCTGTACATGAGCGTATCGGCCTGATTTCTCGCCTCGATGAGTTCCTTCTTTTTCTTGTCTTCCTCGGCGTGCGCCTCGGCATCCTTCACCAGTTTCTTGATCTCCTCTTCGGTCATGCCGCTGGAGGCGGTGATCTTGATACTCTGCTCCTTGCCGGTGCCCAGGTCCTTTGCGGAGACATGGACAATGCCGTTGGCATCTATGTCGAAGGTAACTTCGATCTGGGGCATGCCGCGCGGCGCCGGGGGAATCCCGACCAGTTCGAACCGGCCCAGCGTCCGGTTGTCGGCCGCCATCGAGCGCTCGCCCTGGAGGACGTGGATGCTGACCGCCGGCTGATTGTCGGCAGCGGTGGAGAATGTCTGACTTTTCCGGGTCGGGATCGTCGTGTTCTTGTCGATCAGTTTGGTCATGACGCCGCCGAGCGTTTCAATGCCGAGGGAAAGAGGCGTCACATCGAGCAGGAGGACATCCTTGACATCGCCCGTCAGAACCCCGGCCTGGATCGCGGCGCCGATCGCCACCACCTCGTCCGGGTTGACCCCTTTGTGGGGCTCCTTCCCGAAAATCTCCTTTACCTTCTGCTGAACCCTGGGCATGCGCGTCATGCCGCCGACAAGAATAACCTCGTCAATATCGGACATGGAAAGTTTCGCGTCTTTCATTGCCGTCATGCAGGGACCAACCGTCTTTTCGATCAGGTCCTCGACAAGCGACTCCAGCTTTGCCCTGGTAAGCTTTATGTTCAAGTGCTTCGGCCCGGACGCGTCAGCCGTGATGAAGGGCAGATTGACATCCGTCTCCATCGAACTCGAAAGCTCCATCTTGGCCTTCTCCGCGGCCTCTTTCAGCCGCTGCAGGGCCATCTTGTCGCTTTTGATGTCGATGCCCTGATCCTTCTTGAATTCGGAGGCCAGATATTCGATGAGCCGCTGGTCAAAATCCTCGCCGCCGAGATGGGTATCGCCGTTGGTTGCCTTGACTTCAAAGACCCCGCCGCCCAGCTCCAGGATCGAGATATCGAAGGTGCCGCCGCCCAGATCAAAAACGGCCACCTTCTCGTCCTTTTTCTTGTCGAGACCATAGGCCAGCGCCGCCGCGGTAGGCTCGTTGATGATCCGCAGGACATTGAGCCCCGCGATCCGGCCGGCATCCTTGGTAGCCTGCCGCTGGGAGTCGTTGAAGTATGCAGGCACGGTAATTACCGCGTCGGTCACCTTCTCCCCGAGGTAATCTTCGGCCGTCTGCTTCATCTTGGTCAGAATCATCGACGATATCTCCGCCGGGCTGTAATTCTTACCCCGGACCGTTACCTGGGTGTCGCCGTTTGGCCCCTCGGTTATCTTGAAGGGGCTTACCGACTTGTCGTACTGCACCTCTTTTGAGCCGTATTTCCTCCCGATCAGTCGCTTTACCGCATAAACGGTGTTCTCCGAATTGGTGACGGCCTGGCGCTTGGCCACCTGCCCCACAAGCCGCTCGCCGCTTTCGGTAAACGCCACGATCGACGGAGTCGTCCGGTTGCCCTCCTGGTTGGCGATAACGGCCGGGTCCCCGCCCTCCATCACCGCTACGCACGAGTTTGTTGTCCCCAAATCTATTCCAATAATCTTTGCCATAACAGCTATTCCTCCTTGAATTTATGCATTTTCGCACTCATTTTTTATATCATCGCCCGTTTCGGAGCGCCTGCAAACAGATACCTTCGCCGGCCGGAGCAGTCTCCCGTTGAGCAGAAAACCCTTCTCGAATTCGTTCACCACCTTGTTGTGCTCGTGGTCGGGGCTGTCCACCTGAAGCATCGCCTCGTGCAGGTTCGGATCGAAATCCTGTCGGAGCGTATCAATGGATTCCACGCCGTGCTTTTTCAGACAACCGGCAAACTGTTCGCGCAGCAGCCGCAAACCGGTCTTGAAAGCCTCAAAATCGCCAGCCTTGTCAGCCTGGTCCAGCGCCCTGTCTATGCCGTCGAGAAGCGGCAGGACGTCCTGCAGCAGTTTTTCATTGCCGTAATTGATCGCATCCGCCTTCTCGCGGATAGCACGTTTGCGGTAATTATCGAACTCGGCAACGGAACGTAGATACTTGTCATAATTTTCCGCGGCCTTTTTTTCCGCTTCCTGGAGTCTGAGAGTCATTTCGTCACTTTTGCTATCGCCGCTCGCCTGCTCAGCAGATACCCCCTGCTGATCCTCAGCGGCATTTTTTGCGGCATTGTCAATCCCGAATGTATCTTTTTTACCCATTTTCACGTCCTCAAACTCCCTTGTTTCCAAGCCACGCCTTTATTTATCAATAACCAGGCTGCGCTTTATGAACATTAAGCTCCGCTTTGTGAACATTAAGCTCCGCTTTCCGTTCTCCGGAACAGCTTGAAGTCGACCATCTCACAGATAACGTGCCCAGCGGTTATGTGCGTCTCCTGAATGCGGGGGGTGCTGTTTGACGAAACATTCAGGTGCAAATCAACCATCTTGCCGATATCGCCGCCGTCTCTGCCGGTAAATCCGATAGTGACCATGCCGATTTTCTGGGCAGCTTCCAGCCCCTTGACAACATTTACCGAGTTTCCGCTGGTGCTTATCCCCCAGGCGATATCGCCCTTCAATCCGATCGCCCTGATCTGCTTGCTGAATATTTCGGAAAAATCATAGTCGTTGCCGATGCTCGTGATCACCGAAGTATCCGTGGTAAGGGCTATGGCAGGAAGCGGCGGCCTCTCGATAAGAAACCTGTTGACAAACTCGGCAGCCAGATGCTGGGCGTCCGCCGCCGATCCGCCGTTTCCGAAGAGGAGTATCTTGTTGCCGGCAGTAAGCGCCTCGGTCACCGCCTCAACCGCTGCAACTATGCGATGCAGGTTTTCGTTGAGAAAAGCCTCCTTTGCCTGAATCGAATCCCTGAATATCTTTATTATATAGTCTTCCATCCCTTTATTAACCTTTCGATTTTCAGGGAATGCCCCTAAACCGCCGGTAATATAAGAACCCCCCCGGTTCATGTCAAGGGAACTGAAAAATTAATTTTTCCGGGATTAATCTTTTGCGGAAAACAATAACCGGTTGCGATCGTTGAGCTCGGCGCGCTTCCCGCGATTCCATCCGGAAGTGAAACTGTAATATTGGGTTATGCGCGCCAGGCCATCCACCTCTTTTGAACCGCAGAAACTGCATGCCCCGGGAAGACCCCGCATGGCGGCCCCGCAGTTCAGGCAGGAGGTGAATTCCGGGGAAAAGACTACCTGCTTGTTCCGGGTTTCGCGAAAAGCCCGCATGACAAGTTCGGCAAGCTCCGGCGCCGGCGGCTCGGCAGCCCCCAACTCTATGTTGGTCACTGAACCGGCCTGCACAAAAGGGTGAAACTCCCCCTCCCGCATGATCCGCGTCATCGGATCGACCGGCGCCGACGGGCAAAGGTGGGTGGAATTCGTGTAGTAAATCTCATTTTTGGCAATGTTACCCCGAACTTGATGTCCGGCCGCGGGAGAAAAGCTCTTCAGGTCAAGGCGGGCAAAGCGGTAGGAGGTCGTCTCCGCGGGGGTCTGTTCCAGCAGGAATTTCATCCCATGGACTTCAGACAGCCTCCCGACCTCTTCCGCCATGTGCCGGATTATCGCCATCCCCAGGGATAACGCCTCATCGGAATCGTGCAGTTGCCTTTTTGTCCTTATCTTCACCAGTTCATTGAGACCTGTCATCCCGACCAGATAAACCGCATCGGACATCCGGAGATAAGGCAAACCGTCGCTTTTCATGGCGAGCATCGCCAGCGGTCCCGAATCGCCGGAGGCAAGCAGCCGCTCGATAAAATCCTTCTTTTGCAGATGCGCCTTCGCCGCCTTCGCGATGGTTTCGTCAAGCAGGGAAAACAGCTTGTCGTTATCCATTTCCAGGACGCGGTATCCGAGCCGGGGAAGATTGATTGTAACATTCTGAATCGACGCATAGCGCCTTTTCCAGGGTTCTTCCGCCTCTTCGCCGGGAAAAGCGAAGCCGGCTCCGGGCGCAAGGCCGGCCGCCACCCCCCGCTCCAGCGCAAAGCAGGGATTGCCCTTGGCCGCAGCAGTGCCGCACGCCTCTTCCAGAAATGCCTCGTGTCCCGGAGTCTGGAAAAATCGATCCGTGATATGGACAATCGGCCGGGGAAAGATGAACGGCTTGCCCGCCGCGTCACCCTTCCGGTAAACCCTCATCAGAGCCCGGGCAAAGCGTCGCGCGTCCTCTCCATGTTCCCGGAAGGTGCGCCCGGTCGGCATTCCTCCCGGACCAACAGCCGGAAGTTCAGCAAGGAAATCAGGAACTTCCCAGTACAGATGGATATCGGTAAAAATCGCCTGTCCGCCGCGGGAGGAGGTAAGCTGCGAAAATTCGTAAACAAGCATCTGCGCAAACTGCTCTATTTCCCCGTCTTCCATTCCCGCCAGGTAGGGGGCAAAGGAGACGTTTACCGCATCCCAGCCGACCAGACCGGAGATATGACCCTGCAGGGAGGCCCCAAACCGCACCATGTGGGCAAGCAAAACCTCCGGATGGCGGGCAGGGGCGGCGACCGTCACAAAATTGGGCAGTTTCAGGCCAAACCGTTTGAGATATTCGAGCGACTGGAAAAAACCATAGGGCCGGTCGACATAACCCAAACCGTGCAGATGGATGTCGCCCGATACATGGGCATCGACAATATCCCGGGAAAATACGTCATAGAGGGCATATTCCCGCTTTATCCCTTCTACGAGGGCCAGATTGGTTCCCTCCGGGTCATGGGGAACATTGGCATTTTCCTTGTTGCGATGAAAGATGAGCTGCCGGACATCGTAGAGGGGAAACCCGAGACGGGCGTGCAGGCGGCGGGCCTGCTCCATCCCTCTTTCGATCAGCCGGGCGTCGACAAGTTCCCTGATGAGCGCCGTGGTCAACGTGCCTATCCCGGATGAGAATATCTGTTTTTCAACCTCCCGGCTGATCTCATCGGCGGTCGCTTCGTCGATCTCCGCCTCGCGAATCAGCGCCTCGACAATCATGCGCCGGTTCCAAAGGGCGCTCTCCTCGCCGGAGGTACGGACAAAAAGGGTGATATCGGTTGTTTCGGGGCTGCGCAGACTGGCCTGCTCAAAATCAGGAATCATCGTCAAATATTGGTCCGGGATATCCCGTCCAGGGCGTCAAGGGCGCGTTCCGCCGCGCGGGCCAGCAGATCGTCATGCTCGTGATCGAGGGAAAATACCCGAAGCTGGACAATCCGGGCAGGAATAAAGCGGTAGATGTCCCGCAGAGGCTCTATCGAGATCGCCCCGGTCGCCGGCTCAAAAATATTGACTCCCTTTTCCTTCTCCGCCATCGGATTGAGCGGGCGGGGATCCTGCGTGGCCAAATCAACGCGGAAAACATTTTTTTTCAGGGATGCAGGCAATAATGAACGGATTCTGGCTTCATAATCAGCGGCTCCGGCAAAACCGGTTCCCTTCTGGAGCTGATCTATTGATAACTCCGCCGCGAAGGACATCTTCCATTTGACCTCCCGGTTGTGAAGTTTTTCCCATTCCCGGGCCAGCCGCCGTTTTTGAGAATCAGGGCTTTTCAGCCAGGAACGCACCTCGCCGAAGAGACGCCATTCGTCAAAATCGAGGTATGCCTCCAGATTGAAGGCAGGGCTTGCTGGCATAATCAGCGAGACCGTCTCGCGAAAGATCTCCTGAAGATGCAGATCGAGCGCCCGGGTCGTGCGATGGAAATATACGTTGGAATAGAGGTTCAGGCGGGCGTTAAGAAAGCGGTTGAACGCCGAAATCCCCGCCTGGTGGAGCGTGAGTCCGTCTTTTGTAAAGAAGGTATAAAAGCAGAGACGTTCGATATCGACAATATCAAGGGAAAATCCCGTCATGAAGGCGTCGCGCTGCACATAATCCATGTTATCGACGGTGTAGGCGCCGGAAAAAAGCTGGCGGAGCATCTGCAGCCAGCGGGGGGCGTTCTCGTCGCGGCCATCCGGTTTCCGGATCAGAAAGGCCGCCATTTTCGAATCGAGCCTCTCGCCTGCGGCAAAATCGCCTGACGGACTGCGGCCGATCAGCGAGATAATCCGCCCCAGCTTCCGGCAAATGATCATCCGGCCAAGATCTTCATGAGTCAGGTTGTAGCCGTCAAGAAAATTATCGTCAAAGAAATGGCCGTACGGACCGTGGCCGACATCGTGCAAAAGACCGGCAACCCGCAACAGCTCTTCGACAAAATTCTGCGAGGGGACATCCGGACAAACTTCCTTCAGGGAAGGATAGAGGCGCCGCCCGAACCCGCCTGCCATGTGCATGGTCCCCAGAGAGTGCTGAAAGCGGGTGTGCTCCGCGGCGGGATAGACCCAGCGCGCGCTCTGAAGCTGATAGATTCTCCGGAGACGCTGCACCCAGGGCGAATCAATCAGGTCTTTTTCGGTCTTCTCGCTTTCATCGCCGCGCGGCACCGTAAAAGATGCATAGCGGTAGATGGGATCGGCGATCAGCGCCATCCCCTCATAAATCCCAGCGTATCCCGGCAAAGGTGTTTTCATGGGGGCCACTCCTACAATATTAATTTCCAAATAGCAACCCGGACGCTCGATAAAATAATCAAACAAAATTATTGCGCCCGTCAAAAAATGTATGTTATCTCTACCATACAGCGATTGCGGAAACAAGCGAAGGAAGAAAAGATTCGCGGCTACGGGAAAATGCCTTGAAACCAACTGCCAGCCATAAAAAAGAGATCAATAAATCCGTCGTCGCCCTGATCGCCGCCCTGAGTTCCTTTTTGACCCCTTTCACCTCTTCTTCGGTCAACATCGCGCTGCCGTCGATTGACCGGGAGCTGTCGCTGACTGCAATCTCGCTAAGCTGGATCGCTACATCGTATCTTCTTGCCGCATCGATATTTTTAGTCCCCTTTGGACGGATCGCCGATATTTACGGACGGAAAAAGATTTTCCTCGCCGGCCTGATCATCGATTCCTTCGCGTCCCTCATGTGCGCCATTCTGTCCTCGGAAACAGGCCTCATCTTCTTTCGCGGGATGCAGGGGCTCGGCGGCGCGATGATCTTCGGAACCGGGATCGCCATCCTGACTTCCGTGTACCCCCAGCAGGAACGCGGCCGGGCGCTCGGGATAAATGTGGCGGCCGTTTACACCGGCCTGTCGGCGGGGCCGCTGATAGGAGGCCTGCTGACCGAACATCTGGGCTGGAGGAGCATCTTCTTTCTGAATGCCCTGCTGGGAGTGGTCATCAGCATCCTTGTTCTCTGGAAAATGATCGGAGAGTGGCAAGAGGCGAAGGGAGAAAAATTCGATTACAAGGGAGCTTTTATCTACAGTCTGTCGCTGGTCGCCCTGATGTACGGATTCTCCGTCTTGCCGGGGCTGTCCGGAGCTGCGCTGGTTTCCACAGGAGCAGTCGGACTTTACGGATTTTTCGTCTGGGAAAAACGGGTCGGAAATCCGCTTCTCGACATAACCCTGTTCAGCAAAAATCGAACCTTCAAATTCTCCAACCTGTCCGCCTTTATCCACTACGGGGCAACCTTCGCGGTGGTCTTCCTTTTGAGTCTGTATTTTCAGCATATCAAAGGCTTTACCGCCGAACATGCCGGAATGATCATGATTATCCAGCCCATTATGCAGATCATCTTTTCCCCGCTCGCCGGCAGTCTATCCGACAGAATGGAACCGCGCCTGCTGGCATCGGCGGGCATGGGGGCAACCACGGCCGGACTTGTCATGCTCTCCTTCCTCGAAAAAGAAACCGGTCTTGGCTATGCTGTCGCCTGTCTGACTATCATGGGAATCGGGTTCGGCTTCTTTTCGTCGCCGAACACCAATGCGGCAATGTCCTCCGTCGAAAAAAAGTTTTACGGCGCCGCCTCGGGAATGCTGGGCACCATGCGGCTGACCGGCCAGATGTCCAGTATGGGAATAATCATGCTTCTCTTTTCCCTCTACATAGGCCCTGTACAGATAACACCAGAATATCACGAGATATTTATGAAGTGCGCGCGGGCAGGCTTCACTGTTTTCGCAGCTCTTTGTTTCGCGGGCATTTTTGCCTCGCTCTCCAGAGGAAATATGCATAAAGCGGCAAGCGGGAAAAATGACTCATGAACAGCAGAAAAACAATAATAATTTCCTGAAAACGGGAATTTGCGGGAATTTGCAAGGCACGTCCCTGATTGTTGGAAGAGGCGCACGGGAATATTCGTTACATTGACTTCATTAATGATTTGCCATAGGCCATCCGTCCAAATTTTTTGGCAAATGACTTAATTCCTTCGATTTCTACCAACAAGAATCTCTTTTTGTTATCTCTTTTTTCGGCTGTAGCTGAAAAACCGCCTGCCGCATTATACCCGTGTATTCTCCGGGAAGCCGGAAAGCAGCTTTCAGGAGTGCCGCGATATTCAAGTGAGTTTGTATCAACGAGATCATCGATGGATGAAAAGATAATCTCATATCCCTCTTTCCTCAATCCAGCCACCAAGTCATCGAGAAGATTTGACGCCTTTTCATAGGAACGAATTTTTTCAAAAGTGAACCAGAGGGTAATTCTCTTGTTTTTTATAATGCCTGATTCATCCGAATCGGAGAAAATTTCACTGACGCGGCCCAGTTGTCTGCCCTCGTCATCAATATCCCCATAAAAACGTATTCCGAAGGCGTCAACGTTATCGCCGCTTTTTCCAAACTTTATTTTCATTACTTTCATGGAATTGCCCGCCTCTTAGAGGTTAAATTTATTAATATCCATTTCCGGGCCGGTTATCGATGCCCGCGCTTCCTTCGACATTGCACGTATATCACAACTCTTCGATCAATAAAATATTATTGACATTTTTTAAAAGCCGGCCCGGGTTGACAAATGATGAAAATCCGTCCTTGATATCCTGCGATATGATGGAGCAGAATTGCGTCCCGCGATTTGCATGACCGTAAAACCCAGGTTTGCCAAAAGATTCCCGATTCAAACAATTTTAGGCCAGATTAGGGGTCTCCAGCAATTTAAGCGCATGATATTTTGATTCAGAGGTTGTCCAGCGGACTGCGCACGGCAAGCCCCGGCCGGTTGAGCACATGGGTGTAAATCATGGTGGTCGCGACATCCGCGTGGCCGAGAAGTTCCTGCACGGTTCGGATGTCGGCCCCGTCCGCCAGCAGATGGGTGGCAAAGGAGTGACGGAGCGTGTGGGGAGTAACCCGCTGGGAAAGGTTTGCCGCCTTTGCCGCCTTGCGGATGGCGTCCTGGAAAGCGGCGTCGTTCAGGTGATGGCGTCGTTTGAGGCCGCTGCGCGGGTCGATCGCCAACTGACGCGAGGGGAAAAACCACTGCCACGCCCAGAGTGCCCCCGCCGTGGGAATTTTATTTTCCACGGAATCGGGAAGCCATACCCCCGGCAAACCTTCCTGCCTGTCTTCATCGAAGAGCAGCCGGAGACGTTCCCGATGTGCCAGAAGGGCCGCCCGCAGACTCTCCGGCAGCACGCTCACCCGGTCTTTGCCCCCCTTGCCGCTGCGGATGACGACGATTCCCTGTTCAAAGTTTATATCCTGAACTCTGAGCCTCAGTAATTCCATCAGGCGTAGCCCCGCGCCGTACATGAGCCGGGCCATGAGACGGTTCGTTCCGGACATCTCGGCAAACAGCGACTGACACTCCCGCCGGCTCAGAACAACGGGAATTCTTCTGCTGGCGCGGCCGGGCCGGTAGCCGGAAAAATCTCCCGGATCGCGCTCCAGCGCCTCTTTCTGAAAGAAAACCAGCGCGTTCAGGGCCTGGCGCTGAGTGCTGGCCGAAACCCTCGCATCCACGGCGAGATGGTCGAGAAACCCCCGGATGTCGGCGGCGGATGCCTCCTCGATCGGCCGCCCTTCCAGCCAGATGGCAAAGCGTCTCGCCCAGCCACGATACGTCTGTTCGGTACGCCACTGCAGATGCTTGCGGCGAATGGCGGTAACCAGGCGTTTTTCCCAGGCTGTCAAACCCGCATCCGGTCTTTCCAGTTCGATGACGTGTTGTCGGGCGCCCTGTTCAGGATGAACCGTATCCGGCAACCCCGACTGAACGGCGGCGGATTTGAAAAACCACCGCAGGGAGGCGCGCACCGAATCGGTTTTTTGCCCCTGTTCTTCGATATGATGCAGATAATCCAGAACGGATTCCACGGAGGCACGCCGGGCGTTCGCCTTGAGAAACTTCAGCCAGGCAAAGATGTCCTGTTCCATCCCGTTCCTTTTGGAGGGATCGCTGATTTCCGAATGCAACACCTCGCGCCATCTCGGAAACGAGACGGCAGCATTTGCACCGCCGCTGACTTTGTCTGTTTGCTTTTCCATACGGGTGAAAATAACAGATCGCGCACCACAACTCAAGATGTTTTCATCAGTTTCATGCAGATCGTAACATAGTGATAGTATTCAAGTCGGCGCCAATATTTTTCCTTGACACGCGAGAATGTAAATGCTCTATTGCCCATCGCCGGTTGATCGGCTTTCCAAACGTTAGCCAAGGCAATCAGCTTTGGCCCAATTATACTGTTCGGCATAAAAATAT
>CAZKHU010000038.1:22175-24446 GCA_964552725.1 uncultured Syntrophus sp. | reverse complement strand
TCACCGGCGGCAATGGAGCGCAGCGGAATTGCCGTCCGAGTGCAGCGCCTTGTTAGCCATTTCCCTTATACTGCGCAGGTGGCTCGAAAAGTCTCATTTGAGCGTTATCATGTCCGTTTCGGAGAGCAACGCCACGAAACGAATTCTCTTCAACATTTTCGTTGCCCCATTGATTCCAGCCTTCTCTTTTGAACCGAGCAAAAAGCTCTAAATATGGACCAGGGGAACAACTCTCTACTAAATCATAAATCTCGTCTGGCTTTCTCGAATGCTCCCGCTTGCGTGTTGCCAAAATATTGACTTGAGTCCTTCCCGGCGGCAATGTTCGCATACTTCCTCGGACGCCAAATAAAATCAGTTCGGTCACATTTCGAAAGTAAAAACCTACTCCTCGTCCATCAGGCCCCCCGTCTTTCCTAATTTTGTACCAAACCAGATTGCATTTATAAGTGAACCCCCATGCTTTCATTACTTGTAAGCCTTCTTGCAGCAACGCATTTGGAACCCAAAGATAGCAGTGGGACTTTGCCGCAGCCAACTTCGATACAGGAAGATCCATTATCTCTTGAAGATCCATTGTGGGATATCTCAACAGCCTCCTATGTTCCGGGGCCATTTTTCCTGTTCGGTTCTGAAACTGCCATGGAGGATCGGCCAGGATTGTTGTGTAACGTCCTTTAGCTTTTTCTATCAGATCTTCAGAAGGGTTCGGCTGTGTGAGATTAACAATTTTGGTCATAAAGCACCTCCTTGATACCAAAAACTAAAATAGGACAGCCTCCCCCTCCGCCACCTTCTATCTTTGGTAGTAACTTGCTCATGTGGGTGGTAGATGCTCCGTAACTTTTTCCCCTGCCAAGCTGATCAAAAATCGCCTGTAGTGCATCACAGCGGGTAACAACAATCCCGACTGAAATAACTCGCAATTCAAAAAGAAGTCTAAAATTGTTTAAATCTCTATCAAAAAAAGGATCCTTGTTATTCCATTCGATTTCAAGGGCTACTCGATTTTTAAAGCAGTCAACTGAATGCGTGGGACTTTCTGTTGCATTTCCATCCACCACTACTGATGTATCAAATTCTTTTTCGACCCAACCTTTCGCATATAGCTCACTGTCTATCCAATTTGAAACCTGAGATTTTCTGCCCCCAGGAGTTGTTAGATATGATTTACATAACCTGAACCGGCTTAATACATCACAAACATCATCCCATTCATTAGGAAAGTCTCGCTCAAAAATGGCTGTGGCATGTCGCCATTCGTGAAGTTCGAAAGTATCTTGGATCTTCTGGGGTAAAGCATTTATTGGCATTTTGTCATCCCATTAATTACAAATTTTTGTCGATTCTCTTCTACGGCTAACAGTATAATTAGGCCAATGTTAATACACAAATTTAACACGTTAAAAATGATAGTTTGCTTTTTTACTAAGGGCTTGTTTTCTTGAATATAAAATAATAATCTCTTCATATTCTTAAATATTATCAAATAATTATAATATGCAGAGCAGCTTTGCACTCAAGCGGGTCAGGGGGAAATATACTGATTTGAGCTTCGCAGCCTCTTATTTTACCCGATATGGAAAAGTAAAAAGACAAGATTAATATTCAATATCTGCTAGTTATGAGATCGCTATGAGCAAGGCTATCATTGAATTCCATTCGAAAGCAAGAATTTTCTTCAAGGGCAACGTTATGTGTAGTTCAGGAAGTTGTCCTTGCACCCAATCCCTTGAAAAATTGTCCTCCGAAAATTGCACGTTTCAACCCGGAGGGCACAGGTACAATAAACCTGTAGGAGTTTATTTACTGCCAAACGAAAAAACAATTCTATTTACGGAATCATGCCACCCTCATAAGGAGCGTCCATCCTTTAATTTGACTTACTTTCTCCAAGCCCGGTAGCCCGGCGTTTACCGCTGCCCGGAATCTTCTTAAGCTGTATTACTAAACGAAGCGCTTCGTTCACCGCTTCATCATTCGGGAAATCTCTTGCCACATCAGGTGATAGCAAAACCAGGTTTGTCCCCTGCTCATAACGCTTGGCGTATTTGCCGCGCACCCCTTCCTTGAGCAGGGATGAAAGATCGTATTCGGGACGAAGTTCGTCATTTTTTTCGTCTATGGATTTCGTTTTCATAAGCTTCAAGCTCCTTTCGAGTCAGTTCCCTTGCGCTGATAATACGGGTTCGATCTCCTCTGTCTGTATGGGAAACCATCAAAAGCCGGTTGGCAATAGATGCCCCAATTGTTATATAGCGGTCTTCATCA
>CAZKHU010000038.1:0-22075 GCA_964552725.1 uncultured Syntrophus sp. | reverse complement strand
CATCAAAAGCCGGTTGGCAATAGATGCCCCAATTGTTATATAGCGGTCTTCATCATCCTTTGTAAAAGGAATACGCTCGATTTCCAGTAGAAATCAAGCATTATTTTAAAGGGCGGCGTTTTGTTGATGTTGACTACAGGAAGAAAGGCATCCTCTATGTGCTTACGTGTGCGATTTTCAGTATAGGGTTTATTGCCTGCCAATCAGTCGTCTCATTCGCCGTATGCCAGAGATCGTAATTCCTCTGAAGATTCAACCATAACTCAGGAGTAGTATCAAACGCTCTGGACAACCGCAAGGCAACATCCGTTGTCACGGCGCCGCGTTCGTTCAGTATTTTGGATACTGTTTTTCTCGACAATCTCAACTCCCTCGCTAGATCAGTAACACTGATCTCTGACGGGTCTAGGTAATGAAGCTTGAGAATCGATCCCGGATGAGACGGCGGTCGTTTTCGTGTTCTCATAACAGTCCCTTTCAATGATAGTCTTCGACGTCTACGTTCAGTGCGTCTCCATTCTTGAATTCAAACGTCAAACGCCAGTTACCGGAGACCTTTATCGACCAGCGCCCCTTCGTTTTGGGAAGCAGTAGATGAAGGCCGGAGCCGGGGTAGTTCATATCCTTGATTTCATTTGCCGCATCCAGCCTATCCAATATCGCCACTAGTTTGGAAGCATGCTTGGCTTGTATGCCTTTACGAGTTTCATCGTAGAAAAAATCTTCCAGGCCTTTGTGGATAAAAGACTTTATCATGGCTGGTACTGTAACCAAGAGGGTTACGCTTGTCAAGAGAAAATCACGGGTAAGCAAAGGTTTCTTGAGTCTGATGAATGGCATTTGAACTCATCAGGTATTCTCTGAAAACATGTCCTATGTTTTCTGGTTGAAACCTGCAGTTATTGACATAAATATAATGCCTTACGGACGATCTGATCACGACGTATGAACCCCAAAGACCTCAACGTCCAATTGGTTATGTTGGACGGTCCTATTTTCCGTGAAGATTGTCCATCCAGCGGATCGCTTCAGAATCGCTGATCTTGCCGAGATAGATCTGGGTGGTCTTCAGGTCCTGGTGCCTCAGGATTACTTTTGATACTACTTCCAGAGAGGAACACCGTTTCTGCTGGCATAAGTCGCTGAATATCTCCGAAGGTCATGAGGTGACACGTGGACGTTCAGTTTGGCTCCCAATCCACGGACAAGAGATCTTGCTGTCGGATAGCAGATGGGAAATACCCTCGCCTCTCCTTGAAGAGATTTCTCCGTAATGAGATATTACAGGGATTTCTCATGTTCAGGGAGCAACGATCAATGGTCTCGTTTTATGGTTCGACAGAAGATAATATTTGAACAGGGTTATCGCTTCTTTCGTAGTCACCGATCCGATTCGAGGAGCCGCTTCAACGTGCCATACATTGCTCACCTCTGACTTTCGAGTCACAAAGTCGAATCTGTGCCGTGTGTTGAGTTCCGCTAAGAGGCCGGTTTATAGGGCCATCCTGAACTGATGTAATTTGCTTATTTTATGGAGATATTAATGGAGGCCATATTGCGTGTCAAGGGGAATTCTGTGGCAGCAAAAAGGCAGCCCAGCCGGCAACTACAGCCATCTTCCGCCATGCTCCTCAACGTCCGCGAGAGATTGGCTATGGATAACTCACCGAAAGGTTTGACGTCCGAGCCAATTGCAAAACTCCCAACGCTGTCATTCCCGCGACGCTTCTGGGCGGGAATCCAGTTTTTAACTATTTGAAATCATGGATGCCCGACAAAAGCATTCGGGCATGACACGGAGTTTTGCAATTACCTCATCCATTAAAATCACCGAATGCGTGAATACAGGAAGTACGCATTAACCGGATGAACCTTCATTCCCTCGAATATTTAAATCCGCTTCAGCGACGTCCCCTGTTGCGCGGCAATCACCTTACCCGCTTCGAGCAGCTCCGCCCCAAGTCAAACCCGCCATACAAAGCCAGGACAAACCCGTCATGATAAACTTATTCATGCGCTGCCTCCCTGTGAGATTTATCTTCCGCTGCCCGCCGCGCCGTCGTTACCTACCGCAGTTCCGAAACAGTCTGGAGGATATGGAGCGCCTCCGGCAGGCCGATGCGGCGGTCGTTGTTCACATCGCCGGTCAGCGTGACCAGCGGCTTGAGACCGGAGACGACCTGGAGGGCCAGAACGGCATCCTCCAGATTCACCTCGCCGTTGCCGCTGACATCGCCCTTTCGGGGCGGCTCCAGCGTGAAGCGGTACATCATCCGATTCAACGCGTTATCCTCCGTATTGACGAAAGCGCTGACGTTACTCGGATCGATCGCGGGGGTCGTCACCACCGTCCAGTAGTAGGTTCCTCCCGGCTTCAACACACCCGCGCGAACGGTCGCCGAGGCATTCTTGGACCAGGAGCTCTGCCAGATCGTCTTTTTCCCCATCGGCTCGAAGACCCGGACGCGATAATAGGTGTTCTGCTCGGCAACCGGGCCCCAGGAGAAGGTCGGCGTCGTTGTCTTGAAGTAGTAGTTATTCGAGGGAACCAGCGTCGTGATGTCCACCGCCTGGACTGAACTGTAGTTGAACGGAACATTGTTCACAGCAATGATTCGGGTCTGCGAGGAACGGAGGAAGTCCATCTCGAACGTGTATAAACCCGAAACCGGAGGAGAAGCGGGGCTGGAGCTGGCCTCAAAATAGGACTGATCGAAGCGAACGTCGAAATTGGGCGAACCGCTCCGCTCAATGACGATGTTGCCGCTGGGATCTTTCAGCCTGATCGCGGTGACATCCCAAGGCGCCAATCCCGGGACCTTCGCATCGACCCAGAACGAATACAACTTGCTGATCCCCGTGGGCGGTCTTGCCCCGATCGACACCCATTCGGCAGCCGGATTTTCCGCACGGGCGCCGGTATAAAAGGACCCGGTAGCGCTTTCCGTGCAGTTCATCGGATGCCCCGCATCGTCGAAGGCCCTCACAAACCAGATGTAACGGCTGTCCGGTAGAAGCATCCCCGCCGGCACCGTGACCGAATTGGCCGCTGTGCGGTCCGATATGTACCAGAGGGCGGCGCCGTTTATATCCTGGACCAGAACCTGATAGGCGTAAGGTCCGCCCGCCGGCGGCGTCCAGGTCAACGTGGGCGTCGTCGTCCCCGCATAGGTCGGGCTCGGGGAAATCGAGAGGGAAGGAAGATCGTAGCGGTTCTGGAAACTGTAGGTCGTCTCCGCCTTCCGCCCCCGGGAATCGACCGCCGTGAACGTATAGTCTCCGTCCATGAGCCAGGGAACGCTGAGCATGTAAACGAGACCCAATTGACGGGAAAAGATGGCCGGGCTCAACTTGTACTCGCCCCCGGGGCCGGTCGCGGTGATGGTCACATCTTTCGGGCTGGGCCCCATCAGCGTGGCTATGAAGTCAACGATCCGGTTTCCATTGGGCAATTTGCGACTGGAGATTCTGACATTCTGGAACTCGGGCGGCGAATAAACCGGATGGTCATCGCCCGCGCCCGTCGCCAGATTCCGGATATTTTCTCCACTAAAGGTTGTAAACGGCTGATAAAAATTAGTGTAGTCGCCCGGACTGACGACGCCGTTTCCGTCCCTGTCCCATAATACCGAGACAAATGACTTCTTGCCGACGGGAAGGCCGGTTATGGCGTAGGTCGCGGGGAGCGTACCCGAATCATCCGGGTAAATTGCCAGCGACCCGAGACGTTTTTCCGGATTCGTGCTGAAATCCGGACCGTATTCAAAAACCCCGACGCGAACGGGGCCGCTGCCGTCGTAGCCAGGCACGCTCAGGGTTCCCGCGACGCTCGCCGTAGGCTGGAACTGCAAACAGGTGGAGTTTCTGTCATAGGAATACCATCCATAGTCCCATTGCTGATAATAGTTCCAGGAGTCCGTATCGGCGGCGAAAAACCATCCCGCAACCGAACTTCTCCGAAGCGCCCGCCATTCAACGATATTGCCGGAAGCGGCGACAGCGCCCCCATCGGCGGCCAAATTGCCCGGAGTGCCGTACCATCCGTAGGCCTGGATGCTCTGACCCATCACCTCCCAAGCGCCGCTCTGACCATCGGCGCTCTTCCGGTAGCGCGCAAAAAGTTTGATATCGCCCGGCTTGTCGGGGCCGTCGCCGGGGGATTGCCGAAAGCGGAGTCCGTACATGAAGTCCTGACCGGTGCTGTTCCAGTCCCCGGCCAGCTCCATCCGGATGTAGAGATACTGACTGTCTATGGCGAGAAAAACCTTCTGCAGATCGCCGTTGGCGGCCATATACTCGCCCCTCTCCCCGGTTACATCCGTGAGCGCCGACGTGGTGATCCCCGCCGCGGTCCAGTCGTCCACGCTGCCGTCTATTGTAATCGCCCCATCAGCTACCTGGGGAATTGTCAGCGGCCCGGTCGGCATGAACAGATTACCCTCAAACTCCTTCAACCACCTATCCTGGGTGGCAAAATCCGGCAGGATCCCGCCCAGTGTCGGGTCATCGCCCAAACCGTGCCCCATCGTTCCGGGAAGCGGATAGCCGTATTCGTTAAACCGGGGAAGCAGATCGCGCAGCGCCTGGGGCTGCGTCGCGGCGCCGTCGCCGAACAGCGAAAACAGGTTGAATCTTTCCGTGTTCGCTTCAAAGTATGTCCGCACGGCGCTGAAGGTTCCCGAAAAACTGCCGGCCGCAAGATACGGATTGTAGCCGTTATAGGTCCCGTTCGTAATTTGCGTTTTGTCCGTATTCAGCGTTCCGTGAAATTCGGACCAGCCGTAATAGGGATAATAATAGTTGAAGCGGAGAGTTACGTTGTTGCCGTTGACGAATGCATATTCCAGCCGGGCGTTGCAACCGAACTTCGCGTCACAGCCGGTACTGCCGTAAGCGCTGTAGCTGCCGCTGCTGAAGCTGTCCTCCAACTCAACGGAGAACGTTTTTGACTCAGGCGTCAGGATCGAAAAGTTCCACCATTCCTCAGCCCCGCCCAGAGCCACGGCCGTATTGTTCTGAAGCGAGTTCTTGACGAGGGCCATCTGTTCGCGGAGGAAATTCTCCTCGGCATGATCGGTGATGTCGAGGGAAAACAGCTCCTCCGCGCCTGCCTGTTTGCTCACGTCCCCGCGGATCTTCGCCGAGGCGGTTTCATAGTCGGTGATCGCCTCGATCAGCGCCAGGCGCGCCTCGTTCATCCGGGCCGCGTCGCCAATTTTGAGAAAATCCGGATAGCGGTCGAGGAGCCCCTTGATCATTTCCGGCCCCGCACCCAGGTTGACCAGGGCAACAACCTCGCGAATATCCAGAGTCGCGTTGTTGCCGGCGCACATCAGGGCGTAACCCTTCAGGAATTTCAGGAAAGCCCGGAAAAGATAGTAGTCGCCCGCGTCCATTTCCACATCGGGCTGGGTGACGTCCTCGGGATTGATCAGCGCCTTGACAATTATTTCCCGGTCATCCCCTTCGCTTCCGTCCGTCGGGGACAGGGCGATCGCCACGTCCAGGTCATGGATCGAGGCATTGACAGCGGTCAAAAAGGGGCCGGCGAAAAAGGCGCGCAAGGCCTCGGCGGAGGCCGGGGCAGTGGCGGGCAGGATGATCTTGCCGTCATCGTTCAAAGGAGGCGGGGTGAACTTGACGGAATCAAACGCGTCGCCGGTGCGAGTGGCGCCGTATTTTGCCAGAAGCTCGGCCAGCGTGTCTGTCGAGCCGCCGTCTTCGCGCAGCAGGACGTCGATCATTCTCGTAAAAGCCAGATAGGAGCGGATTTTAATCTTTTGGGCAGGCGTGGCCGCGCTGTAGTCGGCGCCGGCAGCGGCAGTCTGAAAGGTTTGATAGGCCAAAAGCGCGCCGGATACAGAGCGGCTAAACAGTTGGGTCTTTCCCGTTTGGATCGCATCGTTCGCCGACTGGAGGTAGCGCTCGGCAAAGAGGGAATGCAGAAAAACGCCGCCCATCCCCAAGGTAAGAAGAAGTAACAAAACCGGAACCAAAAAACGATTTTTTCTAATCTTCTCATCCATCACGCGCCTCCCTTTTACTTTTATACGGGTTAAAGGAATGACATATTGAAACGCTTTTCAATGATCTGAAAACTGGGGCGGAGCAAAATATGCAGCGATGTGTCGGCGGAAAAAATGGTCGTGCTGCGGGTCGATAACTTTAACAGGAATGAGTGCTTTTGTACTCCCCCGAAAACAGGCAAGTCAAGAATTTTTTTGACATTGACGGCTTCCTGGGGTATTCTCCTCCCGAAAAATCCGGAAATCGCAATTTCTTATTTATGGGGGAAGGCTATGGAATGCGTGAGGAAGACTGTCTGGCAGATGGTGGGGGAAATCATCGAGCGCTATCCTGAGAGGGCTGCCCTGATCCATCGGGAACGCGGGATGCGTTGCAGCTATCGCCGGTTGGGGCTGGATATGGAGCAGGCGGCCCGGGGGATGATCGCGCTGGGGCTCGAAAAGGGAGACCGGATTGCCCTGTGGGCCCCGAATATCCCGGAGTGGATCATCGCCTTTCTCGGGATCGCCGCAATCGGGGGGATAGTTGTTCCCGTCGATCCCGGGGCGCGGGAAGACGACCTGCGCTTCCTTCTGGAACAGTCCGAATGCCGGGCCATCATCATGGCCGCCGGGGCGGAGGGCCGGGAATATGTGGAGATGCTCCGCAAGGTCAGGGATAAGTTGCCCCTCCTGCAGCAGACAATTGCCATATCCGAAGAAATTTTCCCCGAAATGATTCCGTGGACGGAGCTTGCCGGGCGCGGGGCAAGCGTGGCGCGGGAGCGTCTTCAAAGCGCCGCCGCCGCGGTTCATCCGGAGGAACCGGTCGCCATCATGTACACCTCCGGCACAACGGGCCGGCCGAAGGGGGTGGTGCTAAACCATCTCGGGCTCCTCAACAAATCGCTTTTTTCCAACGAGCGTCAAGGCCTCACTCATACCGACCGGCTTTGCCTCTTCTTTCCCCTTTTTCACATGTTCGGGAGCACCTGCATCGCCCTTTCGGGCCTGATCCAGGGGGCGGCGCTGATCATGCCCGCCGCTGCCTTTGCCCCCCCGAAAATTCTCCGGGCCATTCGGGAAGAGGGCTGCACGGCCATTTACGGCTCTCCTTCCATGATTATCGCCCTGCTGGAAAACCCGGAATTCCGCAAGGATGATTGGGCGTTGGTCAAGCGGGGGGTGTTGGGCGGGGCGCCCTGTCCCGTCGAACTGATGCGAAAACTGGTGGAGGACGTGGGCGTCTCCGGAATCGCCGTGGCCTATGGAACTACCGAGGCCAGTTCATGGCTGACCATGACCCTCTCGGGCGACCCCGTTGAGCTGCGGGTAGGAACGATCGGAACCTCCCTTGCCTGCAATGAGGTCAAAATAGTCGATCCGCAAACCGGCGAAGATCTGCCGGTGGGAAGCGCCGGGGAAATCTGCACCCGCGGCTTTCTGATGCAGGGATACTACCGGATGCCGGGTGCGACGGCAAACGCCATCGACCATGACGGCTGGTACCATACCGGGGATTTGGGGCGGATGGATGAGCGGGGGTATGTTTACATCACCGGGCGGCTGAAGGATGTGATCCGCAGAGACGGGCTGGAAATCTATCCATCGGAACTCGAAGAGGTTCTGTATCGGCATCCGGAAATCGCCGAGGCGCAGGTCTTCGGTTTTCCCCATCCGGAAAAGGGGCAGGAGGCGGCGGCCTGGGTGCGGCTGAAGGAAGGGGCGCTCCTTACCGAACAGGAAGTGGCTGCCTACCTCAAAGCAACCGTCGCTCCCGAAAAAATGCCCGGCAATGTCAAAATCGTCGAGCGCTTCCCGATGACCAGAAGCGGCAAGGTGCAGAAGTTCAAACTCGCCGAATTAATATAGGGGCACTTCCCATACTAAATCCTGTGTCGCGCCGCTGCCCACCCATAGGATTCTCTATCAACAATAAAAATACGCGCGGTGTTCCTATATTTTCTGTTTTCATGTGCAAATCAGATTTTTAACTTGTCTTTTACACATTATTGTCCTATCATGCCCCCATGATTACTCGTGACATCACGGAAGAATTGCTCCGTTCCGCTGCGGAGTACCCGGTGGTTACCGTTCTGGGGCCGCGCCAGTCGGGAAAAACCACGTTAGCGCGTCTGACGTTTCCCGATAAGCCGTACTTTTCGCTGGAGGATCCGGACATCCGCATGGCGGCGGAAACCGATCCGCGTGGATTCCTTGCTCAGATGCAGGCAGGAGGCATACTCGATGAGGTGCAACGGCTTCCCGCGCTTCTCTCCTATCTGCAGGGGATAGTTGACAAAACCCGAAAACGCGGACTGTTTATCCTGACCGGCAGCCATCAACCGCAACTTCACGAAGCGATCAGCCAATCGCTGGCGGGGCGGACCGCCATGCTGGCATTATGGCCTTTTTCGCTGCATGAACTACGTTCTTATGAGCCCGCAAGAGATCCCTTCGACTTGATCCGCCGCGGATTTTTCCCCAGGCTTCATGAAGAGGCTATGGAACCGCGCCGGTTTTTCAACAGCTACCTGCAAACCTGTGTTGAGCGCGATGTGCGCGCCTTGATCCAACTGCGCGACCTTTCCCAGTTTCAAAAATTCCTCATCCTGCTGGCCGGACGGCTGGGACAGGTCGTCAATTTAGCCTCGCTTGGCAATGATGTAGGCGCTTCCAGCACCTCGATCAGGAATTGGCTCTCCGTGCTCAAGGCCTCTTATATTGTGTTCGAACTCCCTCCGTTTTTCGAGAATGTTCAAAAGCGGGTAATCAAATCGCCCAAAATATTCTTTACCGATGTGGGGCTCGCCGCCTTTCTTCTCGGCATCCACACCGCCGAGCAGGCCTCGCGCGATCCTTTGCGCGGGAATCTTTACGAAAATCTGGTCATCGCGGAAATAGTGAAAAACGCACTCAACCGGGGAATAAGACCCGAAATTTATTTTTTTCGGGACTCCCACGGCAACGAGGTCGATCTTCTCATCCGCGAAAACGGAGCGCTTACACCTGTAGAGATAAAATCTGCCGCGACATTTTCCAAGGACTTCATCAGTAAGATAGAATGGTTCCAGACGTTGGAGGGGTCACGCGCAAAAGCAGGCGCCGTTCTCTATAACGGCGAGCAGACATTCAACGTCCGCAATGTTCGTGTTTTCAATCCGCTTCGTGAGGAAGATCTCTGGAAAACGCTTACCGAACCCTCTTGAACCCTCGGGAAACTGGGGCCAGTCCCTGATTATTCGGTTTCTGTCCCTATTTTTTTAATTTTGCAGGGGATGTCCTTGAGGTCGTCGCCCATAAGCTGCACCTCCGTCGCTTCGATCAGGGTTTCGCGATTATCGGTCACACCCTTTTTCAGCGAGAAAAAAAGCGTAAGCAAGGTGACGTTTTTTCCGGATATGCCCCGGGCGGCCGCCATGACAACAATCAGTTTTCCCGGGGTCTTGTCATTGATGACGTGCATCATCGAGTCGGTGCTTTTCGACCGGGCGCCCCCTTTGAACGTGAGCAGTTCCTTGTTATAATTGATGACAAGTTTGACGCCGGCGAGGCGGTCAACCTGATCGACGATCAACGGAACGCGGATATCCTCCCCCGTGCGAATCCGCAGATCGGGAATCGTCAGTTCCGCCCCAAAAGCGGGGAACCCATAAAACAGGGCAAAAAAAACCAGAGCCGGCAAAAGCAGGTTAAAACGCGAACCGCAAGCAGCATGAGGACGTGTTCTTCGGCAATTGCTCATGTCCATATTGCTCCCCATAAATCGCTGATTATTGGCTGTACCCGCTCAAACACTACACGACTTCCTCGATGTCTTCCTCCCGCTTCAGAATCCTGGTCACGCGGAACACCTCTTCGATCGTCGTCGTCCCCTCCCGCACCTTTTTGGCGCCGTCGGCAAGCAGCGTCGCCATTCCGCGCCGGACCGCCTCGTCCTGAATCTGGTTGGAATCGGAAGTCTTCAGAATCATTCGTTTCATGGCGTCATCAAGGATCAGCACCTCGAAAATCGCCGTCCGCCCCCGGTAGCCGGTATTCATGCAGGCAGCACAGCCGGTTCGCCGGTAAAATACCGTTTCCTTATGGTTTTTTCTGCCAAGACCCAGATTGACGAGCGACTCCTCGTCGGGCACATAGGCCTCCTTGCACTTCGGGCAAAGCACCCGGACGAGCCGCTGGGCAATGATCGCGACGACGGACGAGGTGACAAGATACGGCTCGATCCCCATATCGATGAGACGCGTGACCGCAGAGGCTGCATCATTGGTGTGCAGCGTCGAAAAGACGAGATGGCCGGTAAGCGACGACTGAATCGCGATCTCGGCGGTTTCCCGGTCGCGCACCTCGCCGATCAGAATTACATCCGGATCCTGGCGGACGATGGAACGCAACCCCTGGGCAAAGGTCAGATCGATCTTCGGGTTGACCTGGATCTGGCCGATTCCTTCTATCTGGTACTCGACCGGGTCTTCGATCGTGATGATGTTGACCTCCGGGCTGTTGATGGTCGAAAGAGCCGCGTAGAGGGTCGTCGTCTTGCCGCTTCCCGTCGGCCCCGTAACGAGGATGATTCCGTACGGCGACTTGATCAAGCTATTGAAAAAACCAACTTTTTCGTCATCCATCCCCAAGTCGGAGAGCCTCAGCACCGACGACGTCTTGTCCAGGAGCCTCAGCACCACCCGCTCTCCGAAAGAGGTGGGGATTGTCGAAACGCGGATGTCCACGCTCCGGTCGGCGATCTTGATTTCGATCCGGCCGTCCTGGGGGAGTCTTTTTTCCGCGATATTGAGACTCGCCATGATCTTGACGCGGGAGACGAGCGGCGAATGGATTTTGCGGGGCAGACTCAGGATGTCGTAGAGGATGCCGTCGATCCGGTAGCGCACCCGCACGTTGCCCTGATAAGGTTCGATATGGATGTCGCTCGCCCGGTCCTTGACCGCCCCGGAGAGCAGCAGATTGAGCAGCTTGATGATCGGGGCATCGCTGGTTTCATCAAGCAGATCGCCCTTTTCCTCGATCTCGGAGATGAGGCTGTCCGTTGATTCGCCGGAAATCTCTTCGAAAAACTCCTTCGCCGTGCTGCGGCTGAGGTCATAGGCGATGTTGATCGCCGCGTTGATCTCCTCCTGCGTTGCCAGCACCACCGCCCGCTCCGGCAGGTGCAAAATCCGGCAGATATCGTCAACTGCTTGAAAATTATAAGGATCATTGACTGCAATGACCGGCCCTTGCGGCGTATCGATAAGCGGAACGGCCTTTTGTTTTTTCAGGTGCTGAATCGGGAAATGGGCGGTAAAACCGGTGTCGATATGGTCAACCGGGAGCTTCTTCCAGAACGGAATCCCCCATTCCTCACCCAGCGCCTGCAACAGAGCGCTTTCGGACAGGGCCTTTTTCTGCAGGAAGAAATCGACGATCCCGCCGCCGTTTTCCTGCACCTGCGTCCGCACCTCGGCAATGATCTCCCCCGGAACTCCAAGAACCGCAAGACGGGCATCGAGGCCAGCCGCTTCAGTCAGCGCCTTTTCCTGGAGCAGCAACTCGCCCGGTGCGGCAGCCGGCTGGCCGGTATGCCCTTCAGTCGAAAAACCCAACGGCGCGGTCATTGCTTCTCCCTGGCCTCCGTCTTCTTCTGCGGCATCGTCCGGATCGTCCCTTCCTGAATGGTCTTCATATAATCTGTCTTCTCATCCTTGATCTTGCGGGCGTCTTCCGGCTGCTCGATAATCCGGGGGGTGATGAAGACAAACAGATTCGTTCTTTTACCCGCGTTGGACCGTGATTTGAAGAGCCATCCCAGGAAGGGGATGTCTCCCAAAAGAGGCACCTTGTACGTTCCACTTTCGGAATCGTCCTGGATCATCCCGCCGATGACAACCGTCTCGCCGCTCTTGACCACAATGGTCGTTTTGGCGGTGCGCTTCAGGGTTGTCGGCGTCAGTACCTGGGTCCCTTGTTGGTCCACAGATGCGGACTGGGAAACGACCTTCGTAACGGTCTGGTCGATCTTCATCCGGACAAACCCGTCCTTGTTGATCTGGGGGGTGACCTTGAGCGTAACGCCGACGTCCTTGTATTCGTAGCTGCTGTAATTCGTCGTTCCGGTCACTCCCACCACCCCTGAATCCTGGCGGGATACATAGGGAACATTCTCCCCGACGGTAATCTCCGCGTCTTCGTTGTCAAGCACCAGCAATTGCGGCGTGGAGAGAATCCTGAAATCCGAATCGCTCTGATAGGCCTGAATAAAGGCTCCGAGATTGGGAAATGTTATCGGGACAGCCCCAATGGTTGCAACAGTGATCATCTGGCCGATCACACCGAATGATAGCCCGGACGGTAAACTACCTGTACGGAGACCCTGGGCAATGCCATAAGATCCCTTGTCTCCGCTGACGCCGCCGATGATGGCCCCAGTCTTGCCGTCATACGAAACCGCGTTCGCTCCCTGCCATTCGACTCCGAGCTTGAAACCCTTCTCCGCATTCACCTCCATGATCAGCCCCTCCAGATAAACCATAGGCCGGGTGATGTCCAGTTTCTGGATCACTTCCTCGATGATCAGGTAGTCCGCCGGATCAGCGGTAACAATCAGCGAATTCGTTGATTTATCCGCCATGATCTGGACGTTCTTGGAGAAGACGGTGCCCGAAGATGAAGCAGCGGCCCCCGCCGCGCCGGTGGGTTTTGCCTGCTGGGGAAGACCTGTGAGAACCTTGACCAGATCCTCCGCCTTGGCGTTCTGGAGATAATAGACGCGGATCGTCCCTGACCCTCTGGGAACCTCCTTGTCCATAAGGTCCAGGAGCTCCCGGATTCTCGCCATGTCGTTTTCCGCCGCCAGGATAATCAGCGCGTTGGTGCGATCATCCGCGACGACCCTGACCGGGGAAATGCCCGCCCGTCCGGGGACGGCCTGCTTCTGAAAAACCATCGCCAGGGATTTGGCCATCTCCGTCGCCGAGGCGTACTTCAGGGGAATGTACGAGATCAGCTCTCCGACCCCTTCCACGTCGAGGGCGGTCACGATATCCTGAAGACGCTTGATGTTGGAGAGGACGTCGGTAATGATCAGCATCCCCGCCGGCGGGTAGGACAGAACAACGCTCGTCTTGGAGATCAAGGGGTCGAGCACCTTCTTCATATCGTCGGGGGTCGCGTGCTGGAGGGAGAGGATCTGCGTCACGATCTTGTCCTCGGGCGAAATACTCTCTCTTTTGAGCCGGAGCTCCATGTTCTTCCCCCGGGCATCCAGGGCGGGAATAATCTTGATCACCTCACCCGCCTCGACCGTGGCAAAACCGTAGATATCGAGAACCGACTCGAACACCTTGTAAACCTCGTCCACGGCAATCTTTTTCGGGGAGATGACCGTCACCTTCCCTTTGACCTTGTCATCAACAACGAAGTTTCTTCCCGTAAGTTCGCTGACAAATTTAATAAAAACAGTTATATCAACATTGTCAAAGTCAATTGTCACGTACCGGCCCGACCCGGCGGCAGCCGAAGCGGCGGCAGTCGAAGCGGCGGCAGTCGAAGCGGCGGCGTTCTGTTGAGCAGCCGGGGATGCCTGCCCCGCCGCCGCTGGTTGATTAACTGGAGACGCCGTTGCTCCGGAGGCGGGCTGCTGCGCCCCAAGGGACGGTCCTGCCCCGAAGCGCGGACCTGGTTCCTGACTCTGCACCGGCGCCGGGATCGCATGTGCGGGGGTGCGCGGCGCCTGTGCACTTCCCGTAGCCGTCGCGGGAGGAGCAACAACCGTTGTCGTCCCGGTCGCGGCCTTGACTGGCGATGCCGGAGCGACTGCCTTTACCGCTTTCTCCACTGTCGCCGCGGCGTTCTTCTCGATGACGGCTTTCTGCGGCGCACTCGCGGATGGCGCCGGTGCGGTTGTGACCGGCTGCTCCTCACCCGCGATGCGGGCGGCGCCGGAAACACCCGGCAGTAAAACAAACAGGGCGGCAAAAATCACGAAGGCCGCGACAAGGACAAAATACTTTGGTTTATTGACAAAATACCCGGCGTTCCCCCCCCGCAACGCCCGCCTGGTCTGTCTTAAAAGAGCGGATAACGGCCTTAGCAGGGATGAAGATTTTCCACGCTTCCGGAGACCTTCCAGGCTCTCCCCGGCGCTCGCCCTCCCTCCTGCAACTGCAATTCTGTCCTCAATTATGTTTACCGATGGCATCAGTTTTTTACCCCTCCATCTATTTCCTTAAATTTAGGCGATGCTACCACCTTTTTCATATCGACATCCTTTTTCACCCAGTTTATAACGTCTTTATCTATGGATATCGCTATCTTGAGATACCAGAGACTCTGATCTACATCATTTTTCTGCGCGTAAAAACAGGCCATGTTGTAGTACGGATCAACATAATCCCTCTTTCGCAAAACCGCCTGGCGAAACAGGGCCAGCGCCTTGTCGCCTTTTTTTTCGGCCAGATAAACAACCCCGAGATTGTTCAGCGCCTCCACATTATCGGCATCGCGGGTCAATATCTCTCCGTAGAGCATCTTGGCCTTGCTGAAATTGCCGCTGCGCTGGGCAAGCGCCGCCTCTTCCTGACGGCGCTTTATCTCCGCGGCCTTTTTATCATCCTGTACCTTCTGGCCGGCAGCGGCAGAAGACTTTGCCACGCTCGTCTTCAGGGCGGCGTCATCTGCCGCGAGAACCGCCGCCGGCTTTGGCATTGGGAGCGTCTCTTGTTTCCCCGTCGAACCGGCGAAGGCTGTTCCCCGCTCTGCCGATGACGCCGGGAGCTTTTGAAGAACGGATACCGGCGCGAAAAAAAATTTAACGGCCAGCAGCGCCCCCGCGGCAACAATTACGATAGTCGCAGCAAAAATCGCAATCGGTTTTTGCCACGGGCGCCTCCGCCTTTCGGGAGGAAGGGACGCAGCATAATCCACCTTCCCATAGCAATTATCTTTTTCTGCTTGCGCCTTGCGGAGCGCCTCGTTGATATAACTCATTTTTCTTCCCCGTCAAGCTGTTTGATGGCCCGACGATCCATTAAAAAATCCCCCGCTCAAAACCACGGCCACTGGAAGTACCCGATTACAATCAGCATTGTCCAGAGAAGCAGGGCCACGGCAATTTCCAGCCGCAGCCGCGTCTTCTGTCCGGATGTCCGGGCCAGGTAACCGGCGCCGAGGTCGCGAATCGCCGCCCGGACGATGCGCCGATCGACCGTGCGCTTGTCCCTGCTATAGGCAACCAACAGCGCCCGGTCGCAGATCGCGTTGATTCGCCTCGGTATTCCCGCTGAGGCTCGGTAAATATAGCCATAACTCGCCGGCGAAAACAACTTATCGGGGTTCCCGGAGGCGGCGGCAAGCCGATGCTCCAGGTAACCGCGCACATCCTTTCTGCCCAGCGGCTTCAGGTCGTAACGGACGGTTATCCGCTCGTTCAACTGGCGAAGCGACGGCAACGATAGCATCTCCTGCAACTCCGGCTGCCCCAAAAGCACGATCTGCAGCAGTTTTTCGCTGGCCGTCTCCAGATTCGACAGCATTCTGACCTGTTCCAGCGTCTCGCGGGGCAAATTCTGCGCCTCATCGATGATCAGGACGGCGTTTTTCCCCCGGGAAAAATTTGCCAGCAGGAAATCGTTGAGCGCGTCTATATATCTTTTCTTTGTTCCTCTGCCGCTCCCGATTTTTATTCCAAACTCCTGGTTAACCGTTTTGAGGAGTTCGAGATCGGAGAGGGCCGGATTGAAGATCAGCGCCGTCGCTACTGAATCGCCCAATTCCGAAAGCATAAACCGGCAAAGGGTTGTTTTTCCAGTCCCTATCCCCCCGGTGAGCGCCATGAAGCCCTTTTTTTCATGTATCCCGTAAAGCAGGCAGTTGAGCGCCTCCCGATGCCGCGGGCTCAGATACAGGTACCGCGGATCCGGAGAGAGGGTAAACGGGTTTTCCTTCAGCCCGAAGTATGCCTCGTACATTATCTACAACCCCAAAACAGTGGCGTTCTCCTCCTCTTCACCCCTCTTGCCCTCTCAATAATCGGCGCAACGCCGTTTCCTTACCGAGAGCTTTGAAAATCTATACCCTTTTGTCATTCCCGCGCAGGCGGGAAAGCGAAGCTTAATGTTCATAATCTATAAGTTCCCGAAAAGACCAGATTCCCGTTTTCACGGGAATGACAATTAACAACATTTCGGGAGAAATTCAAAGCTCTCTTACCGGAACTGGTAGTTCAGCGTCTGCGGCTTCCCGCCGCGCTGCAGCGAAAGGGTCGCGCCCGAAGCCCCCTTCAGCGTATTGAGGAACGAGATCATGTCATCCGCCGTCTGGATTCTGTTGCCATCCACACCCTGGATAATGTCTCCGTTGACGATTCCCAGTCGTTGATACATGCTGCCGGGCTGAATATTGGTTATCATGAAGCCGTCGGCCACCCCGCCCTTGAAGTAGGGGCGCACCTGCGCCTGGCGGAGCATGCTCCCCATGTCGGCCAGAGCCGCGGAAATCTCGGTGCGGTTGATGACCGTTCCCCCGCCCGGCGCCACAGCCGCGGGCGAAGCGGGGAGCGGTTGAACGCCAGCCGCCGGAAGAACCGGCGCCTCGGTTTTATCGGCCATCTTCAACGTCCGTTCCTGGTCGTTTACCAGTACGTCAAGCGCGTTTCTTTTGATCCGGAGAACCCTGGCGCCGGAAATGACATCGCCGATCTTGACCAATCGCTGTTTGTGCGAGCTTTTTTCCTCGATTACCGCAAAACCGCGCTTCGCATCGCCGGCAACCGTGCCCCGCAGATCGAAAAGCAGGGCGATATCCTGCTGCGGCGCCGGCCTGTTTTCCACCTGCTTCTCTTCGATTGTCTTTTCGGTTGTGCCGAAAATATTTCTCTCGGCGATGATTCTATAAGCATCCAGAGGCTCACGAAGCGCTGCGGCGGCGGCCGGCGTCTGGCTTTCCAGAGCGGGGGGAGGGGCCATGCGGAGCAGTTGAAGCGTCAGGGCCTGGTAAAACACACCCACCGTTTGATAGAGCAAAACGGCCATCAATGTTAAAATAATCGTCCTCCGGGAGAAAAACCCCTGGATGTCGGAAAACGAAAAACGAAAATAATGCGCCCAGTCCACGTCTGCAAGTCCCTTAAAAGTAACGAAAATTATCTGCTGATAGCTGCGGACGCGACTTAAGCGCGTCCCTCCATTTTATTCCTCATTTTACATCAGCTTCACCGTGGGATTGCCCCATACGCCGCCGATCGTCATCGGCATCCGCCGGCCGCCGGCCCCTTGCAGCTCGACCGAACCGGTCAAATCCAGCCGGCTTTCTTGCAAATCGGCGGCGAGCAGGATGTTTCCCTTCAGCGTGATCCGAAGTTTGTCGCCGTTTACCGTCAGATTGGTTATTTTCAGCGCGCCGCTCTTCATCTCCATTTTCAGGTCAATCCGGCTGAAGGCAATTTTGTCAAATCCCGCAACATTCTCTAAGAGCTGGTAGCTTCCGTTTGTCAGAGTTGCCTCCAGCTTGCCGGCGACGTTCTTCAGCGGCCCGGCATCGCCGGTCGCCGCAAAAGACCCCCTGAGAGTTCCGGATATCTGGCGGGTCAAAATATTCTGAAGCAGAAGGCACTTTTCCAGACGCAGCCCGTCGAACCGCAAAGTCGCCGTAAACGGCCCCCGCCGCGAAAAAGGCTTCGCCAGCTCGCCGTGACCTTTGATTTCACCCCCATACAGGGAAGCGGTCGCCACAACCGCAGCCTTGCCCTGAACCGCGGAAAGCCAGCCCGGGGCAAACGCCAGGCGATTGACATGCAGAGTCGCCTCGGGACGGCCGCGAAAACCAATGGTCAGATTTTCCAGCGCGATGCCGGGTGGGGCTGTAGGTCCGATGGAGTCGAGAGCCAAGAGCATCCCCGGATGGCGGGCCACCACAGACGCCTTCAGATAATTTCCTACGGCATCGCCCGGAAAGCGCAGGTAAAGAAAAACAAGCAGCATCAGGATGCCGGCCAGCGCGTATCCGAAAAAAGTCCGGCTGATTTTGAGGAACTTCATCGGGCGCGTCCCTCCGTGATCGGTTTAAGAACATTAATCTCCGCTTTCTGATATGTATACACTTGGATATCCGCGACCAGGTATTCCGGCGCTTCCTTCATCTTGCCGACCGACAGCCGCCGGATCCTCACCATCTGTTCCGGGGATTCAACATTATATAAAAAATCGGTCAGTTGCCTGATCGTCAAATTTTCAATCTTTATTTCCACTGCCGTCTCCTCGTAAGCCCCCACTGGTGTGGGCGTCAGCGGATTGATCGATTTTATGTGCGCCTTCAATCCATTTTCACTCGCCTTTCTCTCCAGATAGGAAAAAAGGGCAAATCCGGGCAACCGCCTTTCGACAACGCCTTTTATTGCCTCTGAAGAACGCCTGATAACGGCATACTCACGGCCGAGCGTCGTCAGCTCCCGCAGGATCTTTTCGTTTGCCGCAATTGACGCCTGCACCCTCTGGCGCGCGTCTATCCAGGGGAAAACGGCAAACTGCATGACAACCGTCCCCGCAATGAAGATCAGCCCAATCGTCAAGGCTCGTTTCTGGCTCTTTGTCAACTGTTCCCAGAGCTGCTTCATCTTTTTCTGATCACCTTGAGATTAAACTCCACTCCTTTTTCCCCCTTCAGCAGACTGGTGGAACCAACCGTCACCGTTTTCGCGTATTTCGAGCCTTCCAGTTTCTTTTTAAACGCCTCCATCGCGTCGAAATTCGGGGCCTCTCCCTTCAAAACAACCTCGTTTTCCTCTATGGAAAACCACGAAAGCGTAATCTCCGGCTGGGCCGCTACCGAAACGTCTCTGAAGATATCAAGCGCCGCAGCCGACGACACATCGCCGATGCCGGCCGTCAGCTTTTTTGCCTCGGCAATCTTTCCCCGGAGCTGCACCAACGGATCGACGATCCTGGTTGCCTCAGGGTCTATCCTCTTGAACTCGGTGAGCACATCCTTCTTGAGGCGGGAGAGCTGGAGGCGCAGGGCGTAATCTCCCAGTCCGAACTCAAGGCCGGCCAGGAGGATGATCACCCCGGCCGCGATCGCTGTTTTTTTCAGGCTGCCGCGCAGGTCTCCCGACCCCGCCCGCGTTTCCTGCTCGCGCTTCAGGAAGTTGAAGCCCGTTCCCTTGCCGAGGGGTCTGGCCGCCAGGGCCAGGGCCTGATCCATAACGGCCGCATCCCAGGAAGAACGGAGATCTGCATCGATTCCGAAGCCCCCCTCTGCCAGCAAATCGGTTTTTTCGACGGGAATTTCCAGTAAACGGGACAACCCTTCGGCAATGTTAGGCGCTTGGGAACCGCCTCCGGTCAGGATTATTTGGGTGGGAAATTCGGGAATCTGGCCCTTCTGCTGCAAAAAGGCGATGGTATTTTTCAGCTCGGTAAAAAATGGTTGAAGAACCTTTGAGAGCGCCTCAAGTCCGTCTTCCGTAAATTCCCCTTTTATCTTGATTTCTTCCGCAGCTTCCGCATTCATTCCGCAGGACCTGGCAATGGCCTCTGTCATTTTCTGGCCGCCGAAATAAAAATGACGAATATGAAAAACGCCCGTCTTGCCGAAAAAAACAGCCGTCGTATCCTGAAGGCCGACATCCAAAAGCAAGGCGCCGGTCGGAAAATCAGGCTGCCGGGCAAGAAAGGAAGCCAGCGGAACAGCGTCAATATCGAGCACCGCCGTTTCGTGGACGTATGGGGATAAAAGCTTGCGGCGGTCGTCGATCAGAGCCCTTTCGGCAATCGCGGTAAACAATTTGGACTGTTTTGCCCGTTCCGCAAACGTATAGTCAATCAAGACGGCGTCAAGGGGCTGCTGGATAAACGGCTCTACCGCGAAGGCCAATGTTTGTCGGATCTTCCGTTCGTCGCGAAACGGCAATTGGATATTGCGAAAGGAAAAAAGAGCCGCGGGAAGAGTCGATACACAGATCGCGCCGTCAAAGGTCTGGTCGGAAAAAAGCTGCTCCAGGGCCTCGGCAATCCCCCCGGCCTCGGCAATCCCGATGCGGCAAAAGCCCGCTATTTCGCCTCCGCCCCGGAACCCCCGGTTGAGCAACACCGCCTTGACGCTCCCAGCGCCAATATCAAGACCCAAAAATCTTTCCGGCATTACTCCACTCTCCAGGCCAGGGCTGCAACCTTTGTTCGGCCCGCATCCCTGTTAACTATCGCGATAATCTGCTTTGTCATTCTTCCCTGCACGCCCATCGCCTTAATCTGAAAGTTGTCGCTTTTAACCGTTATGCTTCCCGCCGGGATATTAGCGCCGGACGCTTCAGAAACTCCACTATGCCAGCCGGGATTGGCGACGGAGTTTTTCGGGTCGCGGCGATACCGGTCCAGCGCCTCCACCGCCTCGCTTGTCATCTGCGCCGACAGCGCCAGCAGCACCGGCTTGGGCGCGGTATTGATGTTGATCTTCCCGTCGCCGAACACGGTCAGACAGTTGACGAGGCCGTAAAACCGCTCCGACCCGTAAAACAGCTCACGGGAGACCCCCTTTATCATCATTAATTCTTCAATGCAATCAAGAGGAGCATCTTTCACCCGACTCTCCACGCCCCTGTCGGTTGTCTCGCTGTCCGCATCGATCCAGTCCTTGATGGCGTCGGTGACTTCCTCTGCCGCTCCCTCCTCCAGGAGAAAATAGGGGCCGGTCAGCAGGCGCAGCAGCATCTCCCGGATGGTGACATTGTAGGCGTTGCCGCTCACCAGCAGGTTTATCGGAATTCTGCCGCCGATGTCTTCTATCGTCAGTTTGAACGAGGCTTTGTCGAAAAAATCCGCCGCTCTCAGGGAGAACATTTCGGTATTCGCCCAATCCTCTGTAAGGGCGTCATACTGGTTCCTGTCATTCAAAAGAACCGCCTCTCCGGCATAGAGGACGGATTCTGCCACATATCGCAACTGCGCCTGATCGCTCAGATTGGCCGCCTCATAAACCTCTGAGCGCATATCGCGATTCAACTGAATCGTCAGCGCCACGATGATGCTGATCATCAGAATAACGACGATCAGGGCTATGCCCCGTTGATTGGTCATGCTTCCATCGCTTTGCATCATCGGACCGCAGTTACGGGCAGATATACCCGTGTCATGAACGGATAGGGGTGGTCCGGATTTTTGGGATTTACCAGAAACAGGCGGATTTCGACGATCGTCGGGGCCTTCTTCCTCTGACTTTCTTCGCCCGCCTCGGAATCCCATGTTTCGTATTCCTTCCCCTTGTCGTCAAAAAAAATGCAGGTCAGGCCGGCAATCCGGTCGCACAGCAGAAACCTCCGGGGGGGCGGCGCCTCCTCCCCCAGATCACGGCTCAACGAATCGCTGCGATAAAGGGCAAAACCTTCGCCTTCTTTCTCTTCTTCAACACTGTACTCGATAACGGCGACCCCGCCTGCCTGCTCCTCCTTCCCGAAGACGACGTGGGCGGCGGAGCGGAAAATCATGCCGGTAAACTCGTTGTCCCGCAAGGAATACTGCTTGGCAGAAAAGGGGAAAGCCCTTTTCCAGGGAGAAACCGCTTCCAGATCCCTCGTCATGCGCTCCAGGGCAGCCCGCGCCATGCCGTAAAGCTCCGCATCCTGCTTCGTTTCCGCAATGATGCGGAAGGTGCCCGTATAGGAGGCATAAACGGTGGTCATAACGATCCCGAGGATTAAAATGGCGAGCAGAATCTCGATAAGCGTAAAACCCTTTTCTCTCACTAAATCAACACCTTGTAGAGAATCAATCGGTATGCGTTGCGTTTGGCCAGCCGGCTGTTGACCACGGTCACAACAAACTTTTTGATGAGTTTAATTTCCGTATCTTCTATCGTCACCTGCCATTTATAATCGGGAAATTCTTCCCCGAAATCGCCGCTTTCGGCCCTGCTTCCGAGGGCGTCTAACTGTACCATTCTGCCCTGGGCGAGCAGCGCGGCCGTGGTGAGAAAACGCGAACCTCCCGCCATCAAAATACTCTGCGACTGCGATCGGTACACCGCGACCAGGGCGATCGCCAGAATCGCCATCGCGATCATCACCTCCAGGAGCGTAAACCCGC
>CAZKHU010000037.1:0-24518 GCA_964552725.1 uncultured Syntrophus sp. | reverse complement strand
CCCGCTCAGAATCGTTGCGGGAATGACAAGAATGGGGAGTTTTGCAATTGGCTCGCAGGAATGGCCGTAAGCACATAGAACTTCGCCTTTGCCGCAGGGGGTCGCGGTTTCCTGCGGCAAGGGACGTTTTCCAGGCAGGAAAATGGAAAGCCTGCAATCGAAAAAAGGGCCTCGCTCGGGAAATGAGCGAGGCCCTTTTTATTCCAAGATAATAAACGGGACAGGATCAACTGCGCAGGAATTTGTCCATATCCGCCGCTGCCCGCTTGCCGGCGCCCATGGCGCTGATGACTGTGGCGGCGCCGGTGACCACGTCGCCGCCCGCCCAGACTCCCGCCTTCACCGTCCGGCCGGTGGATTCATCCGCCACCACCGTACCGTGCCTGGTCGTCTCCAGACCATCCGTAGTACTGGCGATCAGAGGGTTGGGGGTCGTGCCCAGAGCCACTATCGCCACATCGACGTCAATTCTGAACTCGCTTCCTTCCTTGACCACCGGACGGCGTCTGCCGCTGGCATCCGGCTCCCCGAGCTCCATCTGATAACACTCCATCGCCACCAGATTGTTGCTTTCATCGCCGATGAACTGTTTGGGATTCGTGAGAAAACGGAAATCGATGCCCTCCTCCTGGGCATTTTCCACCTCCTCATGCCGGGCCGGCAGCTCCACCGCGGAACGCCGGTATATGACATAGACCTTTTCGGCTCCCAGCCGCAGGGCGCAGCGGGCGCTATCCATTGCCACATTGCCGCCGCCAATGACGGCGACATTCTTCCCGATTCTCACCGGCGTATCATATTCAGGAAACCTGTAGGCCTTCATGAGGTTTACCCTGGTCAGAAACTCGTTGGCCGAATAGATGCCGTTAAGGTTCTCGCCGGGACAATTCAGAAACAGCGGCAATCCGGCGCCGGTGCCCAGAAAAACAGCGGAATAGCCATCCTGGAGCAGTTCGTCTACCGTATTGAGCTTGCCGACAATGGAGTTTATCTTGATCTCCGCCCCCAGCGACTTCACATACTCAACCTCGCCCTGAACTATGGCCTTGGGCAGCCTGAACTCGGGAATCCCATACATCAGCACTCCGCCGGCGACATGCAGCGCTTCAAAAATTGTGACCTTGTGACCCATCCTGGTCAAATCAGCCGCGGCAGTGAGGCCGGCCGGGCCGGAACCAACCACGGCGACTTTCTTGCCGGTTGCCGGGGCCAGCTCTGTCTTGCGCTCCGCCGGCGCCCCATTCTCCCTCTCCCAGTCAGCCACATATCTTTCCAGTCGACCGATGGCGACAGGCGCCCCCTTTTTGCCCAGGGTGCATACCGCCTCACACTGCACCTCCTGCGGACAGACCCGCCCACAGATGCCGGGCAGGGCATTCTTTCCTTTAAGCGCCCGGACCGCCTCCGGCATATTGTCCTCGGTAATCGCCTTGATAAACTCGGGAATATCCACCATCACGGGGCAGCCCGCCGTACAGGGGCGCTTGGCGCACTGAATGCAGCGGCCAGCTTCCTCCTTTGCCATCTCTTTGGTATATCCCAGGGCAACTTCGTTGAAATTTTTACCCCGCTTGAGCGCATCCTGCCGGGGCATTTCCATCCGGTTCAAATTCAGTTTGGCCATAATGCTCCCTCTATCTCCAATCAGCTTATTTCTGTTTGCCACACTGACAGCGCCACTGCTCCAGAGACTGTTTCTCCTCTGCCGTGTAAGCGCGCTGGCGCGCCGCCAGCAGATTCCAGTCCACCTGGTGCCCGTCAAAATCAGGACCTTCCACACAGGCAAATTTGGTAACGCCTCCCACTGCCACCCGACAACAGCCGCACATGCCGGTGCCGTCAACCATTATCGGATTCAGGCTGACAATGGTTTTAACGCCGAAAGGCTTGCTCGTCGCCGCACAGAACTTCATCATTATGCTGGGGCCTATGGCGATTATCCGGTCAATCTTTTCTCCGCTCTCCAGGATTTCCTTCAGCGGCTCCGTCACCAGTGCCTTGCGGCCATAGGAGCCGTCATCGGTAGTCACTATCAGCTTGTCGCTGGCACTCTTCAGCCGCTCTTCCCAGAAAAGCAGGTTCTTGCTCCGGGACCCCATGATTGTTATTACCTTGTTGCCGGCCTGCTTCAAAGCGCGGGCGATCGGCACAATCGGCGCCACGCCAACCCCTCCCGCCACGCAGAGCACTGTGCCGAATTTCTCGACATGAGTTGGCACGCCCAGGGGTCCAACAAAATCGACAATATAATCACCGGCCCTCATTCTTGCCAGACGCTGGGTAGTGGTACCCACCTCCATAAAGATGATGGTCACAGTACCCTCTTTCGCATCCCAATCAGCAAAAGTGAGGGGAATCCGCTCGCCCGTTTCATCAAGCCGCACTACCACAAATTGTCCGGCTTGCGCCTTTTTCGCCACTTCCGGCGCCTCCACCTTAAAAAGATGGATACTGGGCACCAACTGCTCAATATGCAAAATCTTATACAAGCGTTCTTACCTCCCCGATTTTCTGGATTCCCGCGTCGGCAGCGCCTGCAACATTCGCTCTTTGACAACCCGATGCAGCAACGTCTCGCTTCGCGCGGGTGAGTCCCTACTCAAAAACAATCCCTGCTTCCCTGTGATGGTCAATGCATTCCCACTCGAGATTTGAAAACCACAGCAGCCGGCATCTCTTCAGCGGCGGGAGTTTAGGGCGGCCGTTACTGCTTGTCAAGAAATATTTGCATCAAAAAACAGGATATGGCTTCATCCCGAATTTCCTGCCAGCGGCTTTCTACGAAACAGCGATCGCGGGAACAATAATCCCTGCCTCCGTTACAATCATCTGCGCGGAGATGTCATGCAAATCGGCATGGACCTCCGGAACAATCTGGCAGGAGAAAACCACGCCGATCCGCGCGGCGCGGGGAACAAGCGGCAGAAAACGATCGTAGTAACCGCCGCCGTAACCGACTCTCCTCCCCTGGCGGTCAAAGGCAACCGCGGGGATGAGTACCACATCGATCTCTCCGCAGGGGGCGACGGTCGCTTCCGCCGCTATCGGCTCACGGATTCCGTAATGACCTGTTTCCAGATCGCTGAAATCATTTATTACACACGGCGCCATTGTGCGGTCTTCCGGACGGCAGAGCGGCGCTACAATCCGCTTTCCCATCTCCCATCCCCAGGAAATCAGCCCGTCGGTCTGAACCTCGCTGCCGAAATTCAGAAAAACCATGATGGTGGCCGCCCTGCGGATATCGTCCAATTCCGTAAGCATGCTGATTATCGTGGCGCTCTTCGCCGCCCTCTCCTCGGACGGCATCGCGTTTCTGATTTTAAGGATCCTTTTGCGCAGCTCTTTTTTATCGGCAATATCTTCCATTTTTTCCAATCCCGTCCTTCAAGTCTCGCCGCCCTTCAACCGTGCAAGGCGGTGCGTCAACAATTATTCCGGCTATCCTTCGCCACCCATCTCCAGCATAAGTTTCGTCAAATCGCGAATCTGGTCGCGCAGGGCCGCCGCCCTTTCAAATTCCAGCTCTTTTGCCGCCGCTTTCATCTCTTCCTTCAGCTTGCGTATTACAACGGAAATTTCCTTCTCCGACCCGTAGGCCGCCGCCTCTTCCGAGACGGTCTCAACGGTAGCGTAATCCGCCTCGTAAACCGAACCAAGGATCCGGCGGATATCCGTCTTGATGCTTTCCGGGGTAATTCCGTGGTCGCGGTTGAATCTTTCCTGAATAATCCGCCGCCGCTTCGTTTCGTCGAGACATTTCCGGATCGAAGCGGTTATCACATCGGCATACATGATAACCACCCCGGCGACATTCCGGGCCGCCCGCCCGCTTGTCTGCATCAGCGAGCGCTCCGAACGGAGGAATCCCTCCTTGTCGGCGTCGAGAATCGCCACAAGCGAAACCTCCGGGATGTCGAGCCCCTCGCGCAGCAGATTTACCCCGATCAGGCAGTCGAACTCTCCGGTCCGCAGCTCCCGGATAATCTCCACCCGCTCCAGCGTATGGATGTCGGAGTGGAGGTACTTCACGCGAACGCCGAGTCCTTCGTAATAGGATGTCAGGTTCTCGGCCATCCGTTTGGTCAGCGTCGTGACCAGCACCCTTTCCCCGCGTCCGGCGCGTTCCCGGATTTCCCCCAGCAGGTCGTCCACCTGACCCGTGACCGGCCGGATGACAATCTCCGGATCCATAAGGCCGGTCGGCCGGATAATCTGCTCGACTAACTGCCCGCCGGACTTCTCCAACTCGTAAACGGCCGGCGTTGCCGAAACATAGATCCGCTGGTTGGCGAAGGTCTCGAATTCCTCAAAGCGCAGCGGCCGGTTGTCGAGAGCGGAGGGCAGGCGAAACCCGTAATTGACCAGCGTTTCCTTCCTCGCCCGGTCGCCCCGGTACATCCCGACGAGCTGCGGCAGCGTCGCATGGCTCTCGTCGATAAAAATCAGTGCGTCTTTCGGAAGATATTCCATCAGGGTCGGCGGCGGCTGGCCGGGCTTGCGGCCCGTCAGATGGCGGGAGTAATTTTCTATTCCGGAGCAGTAACCCATTTCTTCCATCATTTCAATGTCGAAGGCGGTGCGCTGCTCGATGCGCTGCGCCTCGAGCAGTTTCTCCTGCATCTTCAATTCCGGAAGTCTCTCTCCCAGCTCCCCGCGAATCGCCGTTATCGCCCGCTTCAGGTTATCCTTCGTCGTCACATAGTGGCTGCCCGGATAAACGGCGATCCGCCGCAATCTTCCCAGCTTTCGACCCCGCAACGGATCGACGAGCGAAAGCGCCTCGACCGTGTCGCCAAAAAACTCGACGCGGATCGCCCTGTCCTCTTCGTACGGAGGGAAAATTTCGACGCTGTCTCCCCGGACGCGGAAGCATCCGCGGTGGAAATCGATATCGTTGCGTTCATACTGTATCTCGACAAGGCGGGCGAGCAGCTCGTCGCGCCCTGCTTCCATCCCCTCTTCGATCATCAAAAGCATCCCCTGATACGCCTCGGGGGAACCGATGCCATAGATGCAGGAGACGCTGGCGACAATGATGACATCCCGCCGCTCCAGCAGGATGTGCGTCGCCGCATGCCGGAGCTTGTCGATCTCGTCATTGATCGCCGAGTCCTTCTCGATGTAGGTGTCCGTGCTGGGAATATAGGCCTCAGGCTGGTAGTAGTCGTAATAACTGACGAAATAGCCGACGGCGTTTTCCGGGAAGAGCGACTTGAACTCGCCGTAAAGCTGGGCGGCAAGGGTCTTGTTGTGGGCGATAACCAGGGCGGGGCGATTCACCTCGGCGATAACATTGGCCATCGTGAACGTCTTGCCGGAACCGGTGACGCCGAGCAGAACCTGGTGGGGGGCGCCCCTCTCCAAACCGGCGACAAGCCCGGCAATCGCCTGCGGCTGGTCCCCCTGCGGCCTGAATTCGCTGACAAGCTTAAACCTCTCCATCCCTCCTCCCCGGCGGCGCATCCTGTCACAGTTCATGCGGAATCGCAAGAAAAAGCGGTTCAGCCAAATCAGGCGGTGAATTTTGGCGGAGGCATATTGTGAACGCATATTGCTTGATTTTCCGAACCGTTCTGAATAGAATGCCGACGGTGAATTTTTATGGATAATTTTCTGACTTTGCTTTCAACTAATCAAAGGAGTTTCCATGAAAACCGGCTTATCTGCCGCCCTTGTGATTCTGTTATGGTTCGTTTTTTCCTCGTCGTCCTCTCACGCCGCGGATTTCCTCGGCGATGCAATCGACCGGGGGCTCCCCAAACTGCAGAAGCTCATTGAGCTGCCGCAAGGCTCCGCGACAGTTCAGGGACTCGATGAGCCGACGATTGTCTCCGGACTCAGGGAATCCCTCTCCCTCGGGACGAAAAATGCCGTAGGCCTTGTTTCCCGGCCCGACGGCTACTTCGGAAACGATGCCATCAGGATTATCCTGGCAGGCAATAACAGGGCCGCAACCGATTACTTCCAGTCCAAAACAACCGCCCAACTCTACGACGCGTTCAAACCAACCGTAGCGGCGAGCATGAACCAGGTGGGGGTAACCCGCGCCTACCGGACGATGCTCGGCAAGATCCCGGCACTCTCGCTCGTAAAACCGGACTACGTTGATCTCGACCAGTATGTGACCCAAAAAGCCCTGGACGGTCTCTTCCGGATGATCGCGGAGGAAGAGGCCAAAATCCGCACCGATCCTCTTGCCCGGACCACTGACCTCTTGAAGAAGGTATTTGCCAAGTAGGAAATTACCGCCCCTTTCCCCCGGGGAAGGGGCCCGCGCAGAAGAGCAAACCATTCGCAGCCAACATGGAGGCGCGCATGACCAAGTGGAAGAAAATCACGCTGATCGCCCTCGGCGGCTTGGCCGCTTTATTGATCTTCACGGCCACCGTTCTGCCGGTTCTGGTCAAAAACAAGGCCGTCGAGCTTCTGCGGGAGGCGACGGGACGGGAGGTGCGGATCGAAAGATTCTCCCTGAACCCTTTGACCCTTACGGCCTCTGTGCAAGGATTTGCCGTTGAAGAGAAGGGCGGGGGACCTTTCCTGTCCATTGGCGCTCTGCGGGTTTCGGTAAGCCCGTCGTCTCTCTACCGGCGCGCCCTTGTACTTTCCGGGGTATCCATTGAATCCCCCTCCCTTCGAATCATCCGGACGGGTGCGAACCGCTTTAATTTCTCGGAAATCGCGGAGCGCCGGGGAAAAGGGGAAAAATCGGAATCTGCAGGAATTTTCCCCTTTATCATTAATAATTTCCGATTGACAGGCGGCTCGCTGGATATAGATGACCGCCTCATCGCGGGCGGCCGCAAGCACGGCATCCATAACCTGGAAATTGCCCTCCCCTGGCTCAGCAGCCGACCGGCCGACGCGGACAGGGATGCTGCGCCCCGCCTCTCCGCCCTGGTTAACGGCGCGCCCCTCGTCGTCACGGCCAGGCTCAAGCCCTTCCGCAAGGGTATGGAAGGTTCAGCTCATATCACGCTTCAGAAGTTCAGCCTGCCAGAGCTTGCGGTCTATCTCCCGGAGGCGCCTCCCGTCGGCCTGACCTCCGGGAAATTGACCATCGACGCGAAGGTCCTTTACCGGCAACCCGCCGACCGCAGCCCCGAGCTCATCGTTGCCGGCCTCGCCCGTCTCGACACCCTCGAACTGAAAAGACAGAAGGGACAGCCAATGCTCAAACTCCCCTCGCTGGAGGTCAGGATGGCCCGCCTGGAACCCTTCGCGGGTCTGTTCGAGATCGAAGCGGTCAACATTGCCGGGATGGAACTGTTCCTGAGCCGCAACCGGCGAGGCGAGTGGATGTTCGCGGACCTGCTCAGACCCAAGCCCCCTGAACGGGCAACCGCGCCGGGGAAAGCGGGCGCCATGCCGGAAAAGGGCGCGCCGCCATCCTTTTCCATAGCCTCGCTGGCGCTCCGGGACGGCCGGATTCATTTCCACGACGAATTCCCCCGGCAAGGCTTCCAGGCCGCCGTGGAGGAGATCGGGCTGACACTGAAGAACGTCGGCAATCGCCCTGAACAAACCCCCGGTCAATACGCCCTCTCTCTGCTGATAGACCGGCAGGCCCGTCTGGCCTCCCAGGGCAGTTTCACCCTTACGGAACCGACCGCAAAGGCCGCCGTTGAACTGACCGGGCTCCAACTGCAAAAAGGGTGGCCCTATCTGGCCGAGTATCTGACGACGCCGCTTCAGGGGGTGGCCGACCTGTCGGGCGAGATCGCCTTCAGCGGGAAAAACGGGCTGACGGCCGAAAAGGGGAACCTCGTCGTCAGGGACTTCTCGGTCCGGTACGGCAACCGGGAGGGGCTGGAGCTGGCGCGTCTGGCGCTGACCGGGGCGAGCTTCAGTCAGAAGGATAGCCGCATAGAAATCGATCAGTTGAAGCTCTCCCGGGGCAATGTCTCGCTCTCCCTCGAACCGGACGGGAAGCTCTCCGCCCAATCGCTGCTGCTCCCTCAGACAAAGAGCCGGAAGGGAGCGACTGCCGCAGCGCCCGCAGAGCGGGGCGCTGTGGGGAAACGGGCCGCCGCACCTCTCGACTATCGCCTCAAACGGCTCGATATCGACGGACTCAACATCGCCTTTGCCGATCTGACCCGCCTGAAAAAACCCCATTTCACGTTGCGCAATACAACGCTTTCGGTTGCCGATCTGAGCGGCCCCGCGCCGCAGCCCGCCAAATTCCATTTTGCTTCGCTCTTCGGGAAAGAAGCGCCCCTCCAAGCCGACGGCTCTCTGACGGTGTCTCCGTTCCATTACCAGGGCAATCTGCGGATCGGGCGCCTGCCGGTCCGCGATTTCGAGGCCTACTACCCGGAAGGCCTGAACTTTCTGATTCTCGGCGGCCTGCTGGATACGACCATGATTCTGGACGTCGCCCTGAAAGACGGAACGATGGCGGGAAGCTTCAAGGGAAAAGCCGGCCTCAGCGCCTTTCATGCGGTCGATACCGTCGAAGAGGAAGATCTGCTGAAGTGGCAGCGGCTGCAGTTCGAGAATATCGATGGGGATATCAACCCGCTTCGCCTGGCCATCGGAGAGGTCTCGCTCAATGGAGTCTATTCCCGCATCATCGTCCGTGAAGACGGGAAGCTGAATTTGCAGAACCTGATCCTGCAAGAAGATAAGGAGCACAAAACGGAAAAATCCGCTGCAAGCGTCCTGCCTGCTGCCGCCCCCAGGACCGCCCCGGCGACGGCGCCCGACTCCGCCGCCGGAGATGGCCGCCGGGAACCGCCTGAGATACGTATCGGCAATGTCACGATCCTGGACGGGACCATCGCGTTTACCGACAAGCACCTTTCCAACAATTTCGACACGACCTTTTACAACCTCGGCGGACGGATCAGCGGCCTTTCGTCGGAGGCATCGCTTCTGGCCGACGTTGATCTGCGCGGCAACCTGGAGAACCGTTCGCCGATGAAGATCACCGGCAAGATCAACCCGCTGCGGAATGATCTCTTCGTTGACCTCAAACTCTCGTTCACGGACATCGACCTGTCGCCGATGAGTCCCTACTCCGAAACCTATCTGGGATATATTCTCAAACAGGGCAAGCTCTTCCTCGACCTGAAATACCATATCGAAAACAAAAAGCTCCTCTCCGAAAACAAGATCATGGTCGATCAGTTCACCTTCGGCGACCAGGTGAAAAGCGACAAGGCCACGAGTCTGCCCGTCAAGCTTGGACTCGCCCTTCTCAAAGACCGGCATGGAGAAATTCATCTGGACGTCCCGGTTATGGGGCAAATCGACGATCCCCGATTCAACATCTGGGGCATCGTCATCCAGGTCCTCAAAAACCTGCTTGTCAAGGCGGTAACCGCCCCCTTTTCGCTGCTGTCGTCCCTGTTCGGCGGAGGCGACGACCTCAGTGCGGTCGTATTCGCCCCCGGGAGCCCGCTGCTGCAGCCGGCGGAAGAGCAGAAGCTCGAATCCCTCGCCAAGGGGCTGAGCGAACGCCCGGCGCTCAAAATATCGCTTTCGGCCTATGTGGACCAGGCGAAGGATGCCGAAGGCTATCGCAACGAATTGCTCAACCGCAAGTTGAAGCGGGAAAAAGTCCTTGCGCTGGCCAGAGAAAAACAGGCCGCTCCCGAAGAGAACGCGGTGGAGATTCCGCTTTCCGCGGAGGAATACGCCACATACCTGAAGGCGGTCTACGCAAAGGAAAAGTTCCCCAAACCCCGCAATGCGCTGGGGCAGGAAATCAACTTGCCGGATGCCGAAATGCTCAAACTTATCCTCGCCCATACCAGGGTCGAAAAGGAAGAATTGGAAAATTTAGCGCATGAGCGGGCTGCCGCTGTGCTGCGCTTTCTGATCGACCGGGGCAAGATTCCTGCCGAGCGGATCTTCCAGAAGACAGACGACATCCTCAAACCTCCCGCGAAAAACGACGCCCCCGCGAGCCGGGTGGAGCTCAATGCGATAACGCCTTGACACACGCAATATTTTTTATTATAGCCGCACGATCTGAATCAATCAGTAATTTTTTATTGGTCCTTACTTGGCAATCGTGCGGCAGCATCCGCCGCGGCGCATTCCCATCCAGCGGGACGGGCAATGCGCTGCGGCGCTTTTTGCCGTTGCAGGCGCTGCTTGGATATCCAACAATAACAAAAGCATTCACCAAGGAGAAAAAACTAATGAAAATCGCACATTCAATTTACGAATCCTCGGAAACCCTTCTACCCCATCTGGTCGATGCCTGCCCCGACGCCATTATCGGCGTAAACAATAAAGGAATCGTGATTATCTTCAACCCGGCGGCCGCCGACATGACCAACCATGCAGTCGAAGCCGTCCTCGGCAAACTGCATATAGCGGAATTATATGGAAATATAAAAAATGCAAAGGCGATAAAAGCGGCTATCTACTCGAAAAAATTCGGAGGGGAAAACCGGCTGATCGGATATGAAACATCCATCGTCGATAATGCGGGCAATCGCATCCCGATCAGGCTTTCTGCGGCCCTGCTCATTGAAAACGGCCAGGAGGTGGGCAGCGTCGGCTTCTTTCACAATCTGACCAGCAGGAAAAGGCTCGAAGAAAAGCTGAGAACCCTTTCAATTACCGACAGCCTGACGAGCCTTTACAATCAGCGTCATTTTTATACATCCCTGTCGAACGAATTGTCGCGGGCAAAAAGGCATAACCGGAATTTGAGCGCTATCGGCTTTGACATAGACAATTTCAAACAATGCAACGACCGTTTCGGTCATCTCGAGGGCGACAACGTCCTGCGTCTGGTGGGAGAAATTCTCCACGCAGAAACCAGGCAATCTGATCTTTCCTTCCGTTATGGCGGCGACGAGTTTTTTGTCCTGCTGCCGGAAACAAACCATGAGCAGGCCTTGAACGTAGCCGAAAAGATACGCAGAGCCTTCAACGAACGCTGGCCGTTCGATGCCGAAGGGGGCAGGGAAAACCACTTTCGCGCCACACTGAGCATGGGGATGATTCAGCGCACGGACGAAACAGACCCGCTCGAATTAATTCACAAGGTTGACCTGATGATCTACGCGGCGAAAAAAGCGGGCGGCAACCGGGTTATGGTTGATCCGGCCCGGCAGGGCAATCCGTAAACCATTCAGGATTGAGGAACTGTCCCGGACAGATAAGGAAGGAAACGGCAAAATAAAGGCGTTGCTTTCAAGATATCAGCCGGGAAGGGGCTGCATTTTTTCGCTGCGCCTCCTTCCCGGAATTCGATCATTGCTCAGGGCTCTCATTGTTGCCATCATGTGGATCAGGACTTCCACAAGCCATGAATATTGCAATATTCCCGCGCCGTCACGGTTGCCGCAGAAATATTGAAAACTGCGGACGGCGCATCGCCGGGCTTCAAAAACTGGCGATAGGCCTTTCCGTCGGCAATCAACTCGATCCACTGGATATAATGTTTTTCCTCCATCGGATGGAGCGTTGACCCCACAGTTACCCTGTAGCCCCCGTCAATTTTCTCAAGCAGAGGGACATGTTTTTCCTTCGTGGAATCGGCGGTGTTTTCCGCTTGCAGCTCCATCGGCTGGCCGCAGCAGATCAGGACGCCGGCGGCGCCATGAAGCACCTCCACAATGTTCCCGCATATTTTGCATTTGTAAACCTCAAGCTGTTTTGCCATTGCGCTTCTCCTTTCTTGCAAGGTTTGGGCGGTTCAGCCCGCCAGTTTCTCCCCGATTGCCTTCCCGTAATCATGACAGGATTTGAGTCCTTCCTGCGTCCCGACAACATTTTCCAGCATATTGAAAGAACCTAGTTCCGTAACATTCATCCGGTAAACAAATTCCATTGTGTCGAAAATCATCTTCGGAGCGTCGCCGCTGTGAGTGTAGGAACCGAATGCCCCGCCTATCTTTCCCTGCAGCCCCGCCTTCTGGGCGAGAAACAGAAAGGTTTCGAAATTCTGGGGCATCGTTCGATGGTACGTCGGACAACCGAAGATATAGGCATCGTACCCGGCCAAATCTCTTTCATTCTTGATCTCGGCAACCTTTTTGACTTCGGCTTCGTTTCCTGAAATTCTGACCCCCTCGGCAATATACTCGGCCATTTTTTCGGTCTTTCCTGTTCTACTGTAATACACAATGAGAACTTTTTTCATTTTCCACCTCCGTATGATTTTAATGTTTTTCAGTATACTATGCTTTTTGCCGCCCCGTCAACCCCTATGAAATATCGCTGCCAGATCTTGAAAAAAATTCCTCGCCCCGCATATCGCAAGCGCCTTCCTTATATAATCTATTGACATGCAGATATTTTTTTTCTATAGATTCGCGGCAGCTGCACCGGCGAATACCCCGTACCGAAAAACGCGCTTATGCTGCCGGAAGACAGCTTTTGAAGCAGTCCGCCGACAGCGCATTGTCATAAAGCGGGGACATTGAACGCTTTACGGTGTTTTCGGTCTTTTCCCCGCCGACACGGCGTTTTCTGCGGCAAATGCGCTATCCGCAGGACAGACGATTTACAGTTTGCCGGGGGCAGACAGTTGCGCCGGTTTTTTAAACAGACAGGAAGGAAAAAACCTTCAAAAGGAATCCCCGAGGTGAAAATATGACGTTACTTCTCAAAATATCCGGACTCATCGATGACCTGAGCAGGCGAATCGGTCAGATTATTATCTGGTTCATTCTGGCTTCGGTGCTTTTAAGCACAGGCAACGCCCTGGCGCGCAAGCTGCTTCGCATCGGCTCCAACGCCTTCACCGAAATGCAGTGGTACCTTTACGGCGCCGTCTTCCTGTTGGGCGCCGGTTACGCCTTCCTCAAAAATGCCCATGTGCGGATCGATTTTGTTTCCTCGCATCTCTCCCCGCGCGCCCGTTCAGTTATTGATATCCTCGGCATCATAATTTTTCTGGCGCCCCTGTGCCTGATGCTGATCGGTCTTTCATGGCCGCTTTTCGTCAATGCCCTGCAAAGCGGAGAAATGTCGCAAAGCGCCGGCGGGCTTATCCGCTGGCCGGTTTATCTGCTGCTGCCGCTGGGAATATTTCTGCTGCTGCTGCAGAGCTTTTCCGAGATCATCAAGCGCCTTGCGTTTCTGAAGGGCATGATTCCCGATCCGCTTTCCCATAAAATCGCTGACGAAGATTGCGGCGAGACACACTCTGATCCCAGTCGATCGGAGGTATGCTGAGATGGATTTTATTGCCCATAACTTTGTCCCTCTTCTGTTTGCCGGCCTTTTTTTATTTCTGCTGACCGGTTTTCCCGTCGCCTTCAGCCTTGCCGCCACCGGCCTTGCCTTCGGATTCATCGGAATACAAGCGGGGATGTTTCACAATTCCCTGTTCCAGGCGCTGCCGCTGAGAATATTCGGAATCGTCCAGAATGAAACCATGCTGGCGATTCCCTTTTTCACCTTTATGGGCCTCATTCTCGAGAGAAGCGGCATGGCCGAGGATCTGCTGGAAACGATCGGCCAGTTATTCGGCCCGCTGCGGGGCGGCCTCGCCCTCGCTACGATCTTTGTCGGCGCCCTGCTGGCCGCGACAACCGGCGTGATAGCGGCAGCCGTCATTTCGATGGGACTGATCTCGCTGCCGATAATGCTTCGCTATGGTTACAACAACAGCATCACGGCCGGCGTCATCACCGCCTCCGGCACGCTGGCGCAGATCATCCCGCCCTCTCTGGTCTTGATCGTCATGGCCGATCAACTGGGATGTTCAGTCGGCGACATGTACGCCGGCGCAATGCTTCCCGGGTTGCTGCTGGTTGGTCTGTTTTCGCTCTTCATCATTGTCCTTGCCATCGTCCGGCCGCAGTGGGTGCCGGCTCTGCCGAAAGAGGCGCGCATCTACCGGGAAGAAAACGGCGCCAGCGGATACATATCCCTGCTGGTTGTCCTCGGCATCGCGGTTGCCGCGGCTTTCGTCTGGGCCGCGCTGCATGATTCCATCATCAACCCGCTTATCGGCCGCGAGGGCAAGGCGCCTTCCGATGAGGTCATCACCGTTTCCATAATGGTGGCCTCGGCAATGGCATTTCTGGTGGCAATCGCCAATAAAGCGCTCCATCTTCATCTGCTGTCCAAACTTTCGGAACGTGTCGTTTTTGTACTGCTTCCCCCTTTGGTGCTGATCTTTCTGGTTCTCGGCACCATCTTCATCGGCGTCGCCACCCCGACCGAGGGGGGGGCCATGGGAGCCTCCGGCGCAATGATAATGGCCTTTTCACGCCGGAAGCTTGATTTTCCACTGTTCAAACAGGCGCTGGAAAACACGACGATCCTCTCCTGCTTCGTCATGTTTATCCTGATCGGGGCAACGGTGTTCAGCTTTACCTTCAACGCGGCGGACGGCCATCTCTGGGTCGAAGATATCTTTGCCCGACTCCCGGGCGGAAGGTTGAGCTTTCTGATCGCGGTAAACGTCCTTGTCTTTATACTGGGCTGTTTTATCGATTTCTTCGAGATCGCGTTCATCGTCATCCCGCTGCTGGTCGGGGTCGCCACCAAACTGGACATCAATCTGATATGGTTCGGCGTCCTGATCGGAATGAACCTGCAGACATCCTTCCTGTCGCCCCCGTTCGGCTTTGCCCTTTTCTATCTCAGGAGCGTCGCCCCGCGAGAGGACTATCTCGACAGGATAACGGGCAAGACGGTCAAGGCCATGACAACGCCCCAGATTTACAAGGGCTCCGTTTTATTCATCGCCCTGCAGGTGATTATGGTGGCTGTGGTGTTTTCCTTTCCTCAACTCGTCACCGGCGAGCTCGACACGAATAAGGCGGTCAATCTCGACACCATAAAGCTCGAAGCCGAGCAGGGAAGCTACGGCGCCGTTCAAGACGCCCCGGCGGCGGCAGTTGAGGTCCCGGCGGCGCCGGGACAGGCTGCCGGTGCGGAACCAGCCCTGACACCCGAAAGCTCCGGAGGATCAACGGAAGAGGAGGACCCGATGGCGGCGGTTCTGCGCGCCATGGAAAAGGACAAAAAGAAGAAAAAATAAATCAGGGTTAAAGCCCTGCGCGTCCGAAGGAAAGAGCGCCGGGCGCGCGACATGCAGGATGGATTCGACCAAAAAAACAGGCCCCGCCGATCGTCTCGCGAGGCCTGTTTGCGATGCTGATATATCTTCTTAAAGCTTCTGGGCGTGCATGAAATCGTCGAAGCCGGCCTCGGCGAACCTGAACCACATATTCGCTTCCGCCCGGAATTTGCTGTAGTCTTCGTAAATCTTCTTCCAGCGGGGATTCTTGGCGGAAAGCTCGCTATAGAGAGCCAGGGACTCCTTGAATGCGGCCTCCATTATATCCTTCGAGAAACGGTGCAGTTTGGCGCCTCCGGCCACCAATTGCTTCAGGGCCACCGGGTTCTTGACGTCGTATATGGACTGCATCATCACGTGCGAACGTGCCGCGGCGGCCTCTATTATCGCCTTGTATTCCGCAGGAAGCGCCTCATACGCCTTTGCATTCACGTACAAATCCGTCGCCGCGCCGCCTTCCCACCAACCGGGATAGTAATAATTCGGCGCCACCTTGTAGAAACCGAGTTTCAGGTCGTCATAAGGTCCGACAAATTCGACGGCGTCGATGGTGCCCTTTTCCAGGGATGTGTAAATCTCACCCGGGGGAATGCTCACCGTTACCATGCCCAGCCGCTGCATGACGGTGCCGGCAATCCCGGCGGTTCTCATCTTCAGCCCTTTCAAATCTTTCAGTGATTTGACTTCCTTACGATACCAGCCACCCATCTGCGCCCCGGTGTTGCCCATCGGAAAGTTGATGATATTGTATCCTTTGTAGAATTCGCGCATCAGCTTCAGGCCATTCCCCTCGTGCATCCAGGCGGTCATCTGGCGGGAGTTCAGACCAAACGGGATAGCGGTGCCGATCGCAAAGGTCTCGTCCTTGCCGAAAAAGTAGTAAGGGGCTGTGTGGCAGCACTCAACAGTCCCGTTCTGCACGCCGTCAACCACACCGAATGCGGGAAGCAGCTCTCCTGCCTGATGGGCTGTAATCGTAAACTTCCCGCCGGACATCTGGCCGACAATCTTGGCAAACTCTTCGGAGGGGCTGAAAAGTGCGTCAAGGGATTTCGGAAAACTTGACGCAAGACGCCAGCGGATTGTCGTCTGCGCATGAGCAAACGGCGCCCCAACCCCTCCTATGCCTGCGGCGATTCCAGCTCCCGCGGCAATTCCCGCTCCCGCCTTCTTTAAAAACGAACGTCTCCCCTGCAAACCCTTCTTTTCCTGCTCCATTTCTGCTCCTCCTCATTTATGTTAGATGGTCGATTTATGCTGCCGCAGATTCGTTGCAGCAGCGAAGTAGTCCGCGTATTCTATTGCCCGATCAGGGAAAGTCAAGCAAAAATATCATAAATATTTTTGCTTGACTTTTTATTTTTCGTGTCCTATTGAACCGGCCGACAGCGGGAATTTATGTCAATTGCTCCGCTATATAAATGTGCTAAAGTGCATGTGAATTATAACCCGCGCTCTGGCGCGGGTTTTTTGTTTTGGGAAAACTACACTTGAAAAGGAGAAAAAATGCAGATCACATCGGAAAGCATCAAGATCGGACATCCGGATATCGTTGCGGACACGATTGCCGCGCACGTCATCGCCACCATCCTTGACCAGGAGAAAAAGCTGGGTATGGACATCAACAATATGCCCCACTGCGGCATCGAGGTCTTCCTCGGAAAAGGTCTCTGCGTGGTTGGCGGCGAAGTCAACACCAGGGCCTGGATTGACCTTGACAAGATCGTTCGGGAAACGGTTCTCAGCATCGGATACAACGATATCGCCGTCGGCCTGAACGGCAATTCGATCGGCGTTCTGAACGCCATCATCCCCCAGTCTCCGGACATCAACATGGGAACCCGCGCCGATTCCGGGAAATACAAGGAAATCGGGGCAGGCGATCAGGGAATCATGTACGGATTTGCCTGTGACGAAACGCCGGAGCTGCTCCCGCTGCCTTATGTCCTTGCCACCAAAATGATGAGGGCCTTTGAAGACTGCGGCGATCCCATCTTCGCCCCGGACGGCAAGGGGCAGGTCTCGGTGGAATACGACGACAAAACGGGCAAACCGCTGCGTCTGGCCAAGGTGCTGATGTCGAATGCCATTGACTATCGATTTGTCAAAGGGAAAAAAGATGTCGTGGAAAAGAAGGCCCGCAAGCTCGCCTTTGACGCCCTGCAAGGTTACGTGGACAAGAATACTGAATTCATGTTCAATCCCACCGGCGAATGGCAGGCGATAAACTCGTGCAGCGCGGCGGACTCCGGGATAACCGGCCGGAAGCTTGTCGTCCAGGCGTATGGCGGATTTCCGGGCGCCCAGCTCGGAGGAGGCGCGGTGGTCAACAAGACGCCGGAAAAGGTGGACTGCTCGGCCGCCTTCGGCGCCCGTCATGTCGCCAAAAACATCGTCGCCGCGGGGCTTGCCACAAAATGCTCCGTTCAGCTCTCCTATGCCATCGGCGTCGCCAAACCCTTTTCCATCTACATTGACAGCTTCGGGACGGCTAAAACGGGAGACCGAAAACTTGAGGAATTGGTGAACAAACTGTTTGACCTCACACCGGCCGGGATGATCGGGCGTTTTGATCTTCTGAACAGTGAAACTTACCGCCGTATCCCGAAAACACTCTTCATGGATAATTATCCGTGGGAAAAGACCGATATGGTAAAGAAATTGCAGAAAGAGGCGCTTGGCAAATAGCCTGAGCTTCTCCCGCACAAATTAAGGCCCCGCAGGCGCATCGGCCCGCGGGGCCTTTTTCTTTCATTGCCGGAAGGATGAATCGTCCGGGGAGTATCCACAGAAATGCCTGCCCATTGAAGGGCCGCTCCCATCGCAGTTTTATGGTTCCGTTGCGACAGTATGCTTTTTCTCCTTGTCGAGCTTGCGCTTTTCTTCATCCCGGATTTCTCTCCGGAGCAGCTTGCCGACTTTTGATTTGGGGAGCATATCCCGGAACTCGATATATTGCGGAATCTTGTAGGGGGCAAGCCTTTCATGGCACCAGCCGATAAGTTCGGCGCTCCCTATTCCCTTGGCGTCTTCCTTCAAAACCACGATCGCCTTGATCCGCTCGCCCACCTTCGGATCGGGCACGCCGACGACGCATGCCCCCATCACGGTCGGATGATCCTGAAGCGCCGCTTCGATCTCCGAGGCCGAAACGCGGTAAGCCTTGTATTTGATGATATCCGCAGTCCTTTCGACAAACTCCAGTTCGCCGGACTCATGTCTCTTCACATAATCTCCGGTTCGATAGTAGATTTCTCCGTCTATCTCGACATAGGAGTACTTTGTCTCTTCCGGCTTGTTCAAATACTCCTTTATCGGATACAAAGAAGTTACAAGCAATTCGCCCAACTCCCCCGCGGGCAGAGGCGCAAGTGTCGTCCGATCCACAATAATCGACTTTCTTGTCTTCAGGGTCTTGCCAATGGTAGTGGGGGACGGCTCTTTGTTCAAGGGACTATAGCTTACGTGTCCTATCTCGGTTGAACCGTAGACCTGGTACAAAGGAACGCCGTATTTTTCCTGCCATGTCCGGAAGACTTCCAGGGGCAGGACGTCTCCGCCGCAGTAGCAGTAGCGCAATGAGCTTAAATCGTATTGTTCCAGCCTGTCGTTTTCCAGGATCATCCGGTAGAGGGCAGGCACCCCCAGCATGCAGCGCACCTTGTAATGCTCGATGGCCGACAGTATCGAATCAACCTCGGGCAGGGGCATCAATACAACCGTGTTGCCGAAGTTCAAGCCGAAAGCCATCGCAAACCCCTTGGCCATGATATGAAAAAGGGGGTTTACCATCAGCACCACGTCTGTGCCTTCCTCTATGAAACCTCCTGCCACGTCCTCCATAATATCATTTATGTACGAAACCTCGCCGCTATGGTTACCCAGAACCCCCTTCGGGAATCCCGTCGTGCCGCCTGTGTACATGATATACGAAAGGTCTTTCATCGGATCGATGGCGAATTCCGGCGGTTTTGGCCAGTCTTTCTTCATGAGGTCGTTAAAGAAATAAATGTTTTCCCCTTTTTCCACGGCGCCCATCGGAATTTTGTCTAACAGATGGCCGACCATTTTCTTCCACCAGGGGACAAGATCGACAAGATTCGTAACGATGACGCGCTTAAGCCCGGCCCCTTCCATTACCTCTTTCACGTAGCCGAAGTTGGTATCCAGGCAGATGACGGATTCTATTCCCGCGTCAAGCATCATGTATTTGATTTCGAAGGCGGTATAAATCGGGGAAACGGGGACAGTGGCCGCCCCGATCTTGTTTATTGCATAGTTTGCGATTATCCATTGGGGACAATTCGACAGATAAAGCATCACCTTGTCGCCTTTTTTGATCCCGAGGGCGGAAAGGCCGGCGGCAAATTTGTCAACCATTTTCTCCAGCAAAGCATACGAAAACCGTCTCCCCAGATATATCAGGGCTGTATTCCCCGGATGCTTCCGGCAGATTTCGTAAAAACGCGAGAAGGCTAACTGGGTTTCAAAATTATCCATGGATTTTTCCCTCAAACACCAAAATAGGCTGACTTTACATCCGGATTATCGAGAAGTTCCGCGCCTGTGCCTTGCAGCACACTGGAGCCGTTCTCGAGAATATACCCATTGTCGATAATGGGTATGACCGGACGGGCGTATTGTTCGGTAATGATAATGGTGATGCCCTTTGTATCCCGGATCGCCTTCGTGCCGCTGATGACGATATCCATATAAGCCGGACTCAGCCCCAAAAGGGGCTCATCGAGGAGCAGGACCGTGGGATTTGCCATCAGCGCCCTGCCGATGGCCAGCATCTGCTGCTCCCCGCCGCTTAAAAACCCCCCCTGCCTTTTGAGATGATCCTTGAGACGGGGGAAAAGGTTCAGCACATATTCAAGATTGTCTTTCGTATCCTGCTTTTTTGAAAGATAAGCGCCGATCTTCAGATTTTCCAGGACGGAACTTTCCGGGAATATTCTCCTTCTCTCCGGACACAATATTATCCCTTTTTTTGCCCGCAGGTGCGGCTTGAGATTGGTGACATCCTCCCCGTTCAGGGTTAATGTCCCATATACCGAGATGCGCTCGCCGCCGCGCATTTCCTCTTTCTTCTTGATATCGAGAATTATCCCGGAGAGGAAATACATCAGCGCGCTTTTACCGGCGCTGTTCGAGCCGAAGATGCCGATGATCTTGCCGTCCGGCGCATCGATGCTGACGTTATTCAGCGCAATCATGTTTTCATAAAAGATCATCATCCCGCGTGCTTCAAGCATAGTCCGCTATACCTCTTCTTTTCCAAGATAGGCCTCTTTCACCTTCTTGTTTTCGATAACAACGCTCGATTCGCCTTCCGCAATCTTTTCCCCGAAGTTCAAGGCCATGACCCGGTCGGCCACCCGGAACAACTCCCGGAGCCGGTGCTCAACCATGATCAGGGTAATTCCCTCTTCCTTCATTTTTTCGATCAGGGGGAGCATGCCGGCGATTTCGCTCATGCTCAATCCGGAAAACACCTCATCGCAGAAAATGATCTCCGGCCGCATCGCAATGCACCGCGCCAACTCCAGCCGCTTTTGATACCCGGTAGGCAACGTGGAGGCGATTTTGTAAGGAACCCGCGAATCCCTCTCGAAACCGATTTCTTCGAGGATATCTATCGCCACTGTATCCCGGTCGCCATGCTTGCCGCCGCCCCGCCATCCGCCCACGGTCTTTGCCCGGGGCGACCAGAGGGGAATGATCAGGTTCTTGTAGGCCGGGAGGCTGTAATAGGGCCGCATGATCTGAAACGTCCGGCTGACGCCGATATGGGCGATCTTGTGGGGCGCCCATCCGGTAATATTTTTCCCCTTGAACAATACCCGCCCGGCATCGGGTTTGATAAAACCGGTGATGCAGTTGATCAGGGTGGTTTTTCCCGAACCGTTCGGCCCGATAATGCCGTAAACCTCACCCCGTTTAATCTCAAAGCCCACATCCACGAGCGCCTTCAGACCGCCGAAGGTCTTGCTTATGCCCTGAACAGCGAGGATTATTTCGTCGCTCATACCTTTACCCACCTTTCGAACTGGTGGTATTTTCTCATGACGTAAACCATTATTCCCTCACTCTTGAAAACTATAAAACCGGTGAGGATTACACAATAGATGACTATCCTGAAGGTACCGAAATTACGCAGCAGTTCTGATACCGGCACCAGAATGAAGCTGCCGACAACTGCGCCTAGCAGGGTGCCTCCGCCGCCGATCACCACCGAGGCAATCGGGATAATCGAAAAGTCGAGGGCAAAAAGGGAAGTGCCCGCCCATGAGTACATGTGCGATATGTACGCCCCGCCAAAACAACCCATGAAGGATGCCACAAATACGGCGAAGGCCTTCATCCGGGTAACGCTGATACCCGATGCCCGCACCGCCTGATCATTATCCTTGACCCCCCTGATGACAAGGCCCATGTCCTGATTGACAAAGCGCCTCAGTCCGTAGAGGAAGATCAGCGTGGCGATGATAATCAGGTAGTGCTCAACATACTCATTGGGGAGGCTGTCGAGACCGATAATGCCATTCGTCCCGCCCAGGATGTTCAATGCCTCGATCACCCTGGTCGCGAGCAGCGGATACATGAGCGTCACAATTGCAAAGTAAACCCCGCGCAACGGCAGGGCCGGCATCAGCAGCAGCGTGGAAAGGGCCGCCCCGCAGATCGTCGCGAGCGGGATGGAAAGATAAACCGGAAAATGGAGATAAACATTGAAAATGGCTGAAAGATATCCGCCGACACCCACAAAAAAGGCGCCGCCCAGACAAACCAGACCCACAAAATTGGCAAGGAAATCAAAAGCAAGGGCGAGCAGCGCATAAACGCACACGATATTGATGACCCTTTTCCAATAGGGGGCAAACTCAAGGACGATGGGAAGGATTATCATCCCGATTATTAAAAAGAGCGGAGGCCCTATCAGGTAGAGCATTTCCCGCCACGTTGAGATCGCATAGAGCCCCGCGGTTCTAACCCGGACGCCTCTGTCAATCCTTTCCTTCCGCATCATCTCCATAACTTAGACCCTTTCTTCGAGCTCTTTCTGCTTACCGAATATCCCGGATGGCTTTATGAGCAAAGTGATAATAATCGCCAAGAGGGCGACTACCATCTGGTATTGCGACGAGAGAAAGGCTTCCGTAAGGATTTGCGCAAAACCGATGATGAAGGACGCGAGAATTGTCCCGCCCCAGCTTCCCAAACCCCCAATTACGCTCACGGCAATGGCAAAAATCAGGACACTGTAGCCGACCTCCACGATTATGTTTCCCAGAGGCAGAAGCATTACTGCCGCAAGACCGGCCAAGCCCGACCCTAATGCCAGCGAGATAATTGCCGTCATATCCGAATCAATGCCGAGCATCATGGCTGCCCTTTCGTCCTGGGCTATCCCCCGCAAGGCCAGCCCCACCCTGTTGAAATGTGTAAAAAGATAGAGGGCAGCGAAGACAATAATGCCCACCGCAACAATAAGCAGTCGCTGGTAATCGACGCTCACCCCGAAAATATTCATGGAACCGGCGATAAAAGGGGGAAGGGTGAAAGTCATTCCTCTCAACCCTCCCCACCTCAGTCCTTCAAGAATTGCCAGACCTATCGCATACGTGGCGATAATCTCGGATATCTCCATCCCCCGTATCCGTATCAGGATAAACCTGTACATAAAGGCCCCGATCGCGGCAGTAATGCCGATGGCAAGCACAATCGCCACCGGATAAGGGAGCGACCCGAACTTGTTCATAAAGAGCCAGGCCAGATATCCCGTTGTGATGTAGAGGGCTCCGTGCGCAAAATTGGGCATCCTGGCAATGCTGTACACCAGGGTAAACCCCAGAGCCGTCAAGGAGAGAATCACACTGTTTATAACTCCATAAACAATTATTTCCACGTCAGCCTCTATTCTCTTCAGTTATTTCATCCAGGGCGGAAACATGATTTTCCCTTCGGCCGCCTTGGGCGGGAAAATCTGCACGCGCTTTCCGGCCTGCCACTGAATAATGCCGGTAACAGCTCCCTCCTTGGGATCCCAGGAGGGGATTATCTGATGGGTTTTCTTGTCAAATCTCATTCGCCCGTAAACCCCCATCAGGTCCTGGTTTTCCAGGGCTGTAACAACGGCGTCCGAATCGGTGGTTTTGGCCTTCTCGATGGCGTCTTTTAACTGGTAAACGGCCATGTAGCTCGATGACGTTCCATAGCCCTCCGGTTCCAGTCCCCATTTTTTCGAGTAGGCATTGACAAATTTCATGGTCCAGGGGGTAATATTGGCCGGGGCATTGCCGCCGTTGACGAGGTTAACAATCATAAATTCGCCCTTGCCGCCGGTTGCCTTCCAGAAACCCGGCTGCTCCGCAGCATTCATGAAGCCCATCGGCAGGGATTTCAGCTTCATATTGCTCCATTGTTGAAGCAGCGCGGCGCTTTCCGGCATATCCATCCAGAGAAAAAGCACCTGGGCGCCCTTCTTGCCGGAGTCGATCAGTCCCACGGAATAGTCGGTGGTTCCTGTAGGATAGATTTTCATCTCTACTTCCCACTTTTTTTCGGCAAGGGCTTTCTGCATGTATGCCCCGCCGGCTCTTGCGTGCGCCACATCCTGCACCATGATGGAGGCTTTATTGAATCCATGTTTCTGTTGAAGATCATTCAAGATGGCCATGAAGTCGCCCATCATGACCGGCACATGACTCGAATTACGGAAGCAGTATTTGTACTTGCCGTAATTTTCCGCCACCCTTGCACTGTACGCAGGGGTAAGGACTCCGGTTGTAAGAATGCTCACCTTCTTGTACTTGCTGAGGAGATCCATGGCCGCAAGGGCAGCCTCAGAGCGCACGGGACCGCCGACAATGAAATCCGCCTTCTTGTCAAGGATCAGTTTCTCCATTGCCAGCAGGGCATCCGCGACAGGAACGCTCGGTTCCAGATCCCTGGTGTCAATCACCTCTACCTTGAAAGGTCTTTTCTGCCCCGCGACATTCACGCCGCCGGCCGCATTGATTTCATCAACGGCGAGCTTGATCCCCCGTTCCGCATCCCATCCATACAAAAAGGCAGTCGCCAGCGGCGCGCCTATGACAATGGGCTTCCCCTGGGCAAAAGATGTAAACGGCATGCAAAATACAACCAGTACAACCATTAACAAGTGCGACAATTTTTTCTTCATGACCATCCCTCCTTTAAGGTTTTTCCTCTCTGTTCCAGTTTGCCTCTTGCCTCTTATAAAATCACGGCGGTAAAGATCTTGCCGCCTGTCCGCCCACTCCTCAATGATCAGAAAACGGCAGCATTTGATAAACTCTGATAGCTCAAAGCCCATTACCGGTTCCATCTGGAGTTAAGGCATTTCTCTTAATTATTGATTGAGGGGGGCGCTTTTTACGGCAGGGATATATGAAAATAAAATTTATCTGTCAAGAGGATTGTTCAATAAGGGTCTGCGACAAAAATATGGGTAAATAGTTGACAAAGTCAATTGGTTCCGCTA